>CALKCC010000046.1 GCA_938082855.1 uncultured Pirellulaceae bacterium
GCGACGTGATGGAGTTTCATGAATTCAAACTGACGTTTCGAGCTTTTCCAGGACAAACGTTTTATCATGGCGCTCTTTTGGTCGAGAGTCCGGAGCAGCCTCCTGTATTCTTTATTGGTGATGCGTTTTCCCCCTCAGGCATGGATGATTACTGCGTGCTTAATCGGAATTTGATGCATAAGAACGATGGGTTTCTCTATTGTCTGTCCCAAATCAAGGAATTAGGTGAAGACTACTGGTTAATTAACGAGCACATTCCGCATGTATTTCGATTCTCGGATAAGGAATTGGAGTCGTTAGAACGAGGGTTTCAGACTCGAATCGAAGCCATGCGAGCGTTGACTGTCTGGGATGACCCGAATTATGCGGTCGATGAACAATGGGCTTCGATGTATCCCTATGGCTTAGAGGTTAAGCCTGGAACAATTCATGAATTCAATGTGACATTGACGAATCACTCAAGCAAACGTCGTGATTATGATGTTCAATTTCGTCTGCCACCAGGTGCTGAATTGATGTCTGTTACGAAGGCGATAAAGGTGCCAGCGGGGGCGTTATCCGGCGTGCGAGCGATGATTAAATTGCCTTCTGAACCAGGACATTATTTGCTTCGAGCAGATATTAAATCAGACGGCATCGACGTACGTGACTGGATCGAATCAACAATCACGGTGAAGTCAGATGAGTAGGTTGAATTCAGTATTACTTGCTCGACTGTGCTTATTGTTAGCAATGGTTTTGGGCTGCGTCGGAGTAGCCCATGCCCATCCCGTTTCGTTGACCGATGCAGTGCTGGATGTCAGAGAAGATTCAAGTAAATTCAAACTCTCCATTACCGTCGAAGATTTGGTGCTCTACTACGAATTGAAAGCCAATAAAGAGTTTCGCTTCGAAGAGTCGGAGATTAAACAGGCAGCGGCCCGCCACCGTGCGTTTCTTGAACAACGATTGCAATTCTTAGACCAGACAGGCAAGCCGCTCACCCTGAACTATCAAGGCGTTGACGTTACTGCTGTGCCGGCGGAAGGCGTGTTGCAAACCGAGCTCAAGGCACGCTGGCTTACCTATCAGTGGACAGTACAAAGTGGTGCTCGTCCAAATTATCTAACGGTGGCTCAGGAATTTGGGGAACTGCAACCAGCGACGATGGACTGCATGTTCCTGCAAAACGGCTTCTTGTTGGAAAAAACAAAACAGTTGGTGTCCGGCCAGGTTTATTCGCTGGAACTGGATTGGGAGAATCCCCCCACCAAACGCCCCGATCTGGCTGCTCTTAAGGAAGCTAAACAACGCCAGTTGCGGGATCGTCTAGGCATTGGCAGTTATAGCTCGCTGTATTCCTTTCTATACCTGTCGGGGCGGGAGTTGCGACATGAGATTTTGATCCCAGTCCTAACACTTCAGGAATGGTTTGGAATCGAACGTGAGGATCCTGATTTTCTATCCGTCTCGGAACAGGAATTGGTAGCCGATCAGGTTTTTGACTTAATGCTAAAAAACCGAGTGGAGATCAATGGTGAGGAAGTTGAGCCCAGCTTGGCGAGAGTGAATTTCTTCGGCTTGGATATCCGTGATTTTGCTCTCAATAAGCCCCCTGAAAAGATCAGTATCTATCAGGCACGGATAGGGCTCATTGCGGTGTATAAACCACAGGAGTCTCCAGTCGAGTCCATCAAAATGCATTGGAGTTCCTATAACAAGTACGCTCCTATGTTGCGGTCGACAGTGTTGGTGGACAACCAAAAACCATTCGGTCACTTCTTTGTCGAGGACGCTCCGACGTTTGAATTCGAGTTACCCAAATCAAAGTACGAACGGTTGGCGCCGGTACGATTGGCAATCAAAGACCGTAAAGTAAATTCCTCTGATGCCTTACGCATCGCCGACTCTGTAATTGAACGGATTTATACCTCGGTGAACCAGGATGATCCCCGCGCAAGATACCGCCAATTGGCCGATTTAGGTGTGGATTACAATCCCGTAGGTCTCTTTAAGACGCTAGAGAAATCACTCAAAATGGCAGAGCAAGGTGGTTCTGTAATGTCCGTTCATAGTACCAAAGTGACGGACCTAAACTATCAACACACCGGGAATCAACTGGTGATGGAATTGTCGTGGGATGTCGTGGGGAGTGTCGAACATTGGGGACATATCCACACTAGACGCGATTCATTTCAGGGGCGTTTGACCCTCGAACCGAATCGCGGGAGGTGGGCCATTGTGAGCTTCGGTCCGAAAGACCAAGTACGTCACCCAATTGAAACTCGTATTCGCTACTGACTGGCTTTGAGAAACTTAATCAGGTCGATGAGCTGTTGATCGGATAGATGTTTGTCCAGCCCGGCAGGCATAATCGAGGTCGGCGATGCATGCTGTTCCTCAATCTCTGCATGTGGAATTCGAATTTGCTTTTGAGCGTCGAGTTGTAAGACAAGGGTGTGCCCATTGTCATCTCGTATCACCCCGCTGTAGACCTGTCCTTCGATAGTGATAATAGAGACAGGTTCGAAGCTTTGGACAAAGCTGGCACTGGGAAACAGCACCGCTTCCAGTAGGTCACGTTCCGTGCGGATTTGGCCAATGCGTGTGAGGTCCGGGCCCACTCGCCCACCGAGGTATGCAATACGGTGGCAGGCAGTACAGGCTGCTTTGGCCGAATGGAACACCTTTTGACCGCGGGTAACATCCCCCGATTCGATTTTGGTAAGCAGTGAATCGATGCGTTCGATTCGTGATTTGTGTTCCGATTCGATTCTGTCGATCAGTGGCTCGGCGAGTTTAGCAATAGGGTCTCCGAAGGGACTAAATAGCTTGCGGACTTCATCAGGGTTTAAGGTGGTCGCCGTAGGCGTCTGCTCTAAGGCAACAAGCGTATTGAGGATCGTCTGATTGTCCTTTGTTTTCACTAACGTGGTAACGACGGGACGCAGGTGCATCGATCCAAGCGTTGGCATGACGGCTGCTATTTGACGCCACTGCTCAGTAGGCCAAGGAGAATTGACTAATGTATCTACGGCCAGAGATTGCAGTTGTAAGGGTTGAGACGCGGCAGCATATTCTTGGATTTCAGTAATGGTTTTGCTTGTAAGTGGGCGGGCCGTTGGGCGGATGGCATTTAAGGCAGCCAGTCGAATTTCAGCAGGCTTCTGAGGGTCTTGGAAGATGCTGAGTAAACGAGCTTCTAGCTGTTGGTAAGTGTTTTCTCCACGAATGGCTCGGGCTGCGTTTACCGCCAACAGCAGGTTGTCGGAGTTGGAGCTTTGCAGCGATTGATAGATGCCGTCGACAATAGAATCAGGAATGGTCGTTAATTTAGTTGAACTAATGGCAGATAGGAGGAATGCTTTAACACTTACATCATTGCTTTGGAATAACTTACCCACCATGGTCAGAATTTCCGGAGTGTTGATGTAGTGATTAAGACGTTGTTGCAGCTGTTGTCTAGCATCGGTGGGCAGATCTTTGTGACTGATGGCCTGTTCAAAATAGTCGGTCAGCCCGGCAGCCCAGGTTGGATGATGATCGAGTAACCACCAGCCAGTGTCTTGCATTGCTTGGTTACCTGCTTCGATAGCTGCCAATGCAGCTCCAGGTTCCAGATGGTCACCAGGGATTTGATCTAACGCAATTAATGCCCCTCTGGCGGTAGCGACATTGGTTGATGAAAGCAGCGGACGAATAGCATCTGCTTCACCAAGCTCAATACAGGCGAAGATGATCGAATGTTCAAGCGCTCGATCCGTTTTGGTTGTCAGAGAATTGAGCAATGGTGAAATGTCTTCTGAAGTGCCAATTCGTCCTAGACATTCTGCGGCGATACGCTGGTTGTAGGGTGAGAAACTGGCGAAGTGCTGGCGGATCGCGTCGGCAGCGGTCTTGTCAAGCATCAGGCTGATCGAGTGTAAGGCGGCATGGACAACCGTTTCGTTGCTGTCGTTCAAGGCCACGTGAATCGCCTGGCGGGCAGCAGTTGAAGAGTTTTGACACAAAGCCCAAACGATATGAAGTCGTTGTTGGTCATCTTTAAGATTGGAGAGTCCATTCTTCAGTGCCGGTACGGCAAGCTCACCTAATTCCCCTAATCGTTTGCGAGCCTGATTCCGGACTGCAAATCGTTTATCTGCCAGCAGTGAAACAAGTTCGGCAGGGCTTTTCTGAGTCCAGTCAATCGTATTTCCACGAGGGTCCTTTTCTTGGTGACTCCCGACTTTTCGGACACGATAGATCGCTCCTAATACTTCGGGCCGATAGAACTGACTGGTTGGACAACAAATCTTGTACCAACCTCCGGTATTAATCACTAAGACACTCCCGTCGGCATCTTCAATGACATCTGTTGGGTGGAAGTCAGGGCTGTCACTTACTAGAAATTCCGAGTTTTCACTGGTGAGCATACCTCCCTGATTCCCGATCTTGTGCCGAAACACTCGATGTTTGTTAAATGAACAGGAGAGGACATTAGTGGAGTAATCCGCTCCCAGTTGGGAGGATTCGAGTCTGGTCAGACCACAGGGAGCCGAGGCACCCTGATGCACTAACGCTGGCATCAGCTCACCGGTTCGTGGATGACCATCAAGAACACCATGGTCTTTACCGTAGACACCACCATAGATTGCGTGAATTAGTCCGTCCCGCTTCCCTTCCTGTGGATGTTCTAAAAACGTCGTGGTGAAAATTCGTTCGCCCCCCGGGGTGAAAACAACTTCCACCGGATTATCCATACCACCGGTCATGACATTTCCGATGGGGCCACCCGATGGATGTCGCCGGAACAGATGGGCTGCTCGAGTCGTGAGTGTGTCGCCATTTAGTAGATCATGAGACTGTTCAGCAAATGCCCCTTTGGCCCAATAAAGGAATCCATCGGGACCCAAATAAGGGCCATGAAGATCATTGGCACAGCCGGTCAGAGTCGTCCCATCAAACCACACTTCACGCTTTTCCGCGATGCCATCATCGTCCTCGTCCGTTAATTTCCAAATTTCAGGGGGGGCGGCGACGTACAACGAGCCGTCGTGCCAGCAGGCTCCTTCCGGCAACATGAATCTGTCGGCAAAAACTGTGCTTTTATCGAAAACGCCATCCTTATCTGTGTCAGTAAGCTGGACGATTCGATGAGATTTCTCTTTGAGTTGTTCAGGGCCTCGGGCCGAAGAGCCGCTGGAGTCCAGGACGTAGAGTCGACCTTGTTCGTCAAAGTCTGCATGAATTGGTCGATTTACTAACGGGGGACCTGCGACCCGCTCGACCGTCATCCCGTCTGCGACGGTGAAAATCTGACCGTCCAGTTCGACTTCAGCAGCTTGAACAGGAATGACAGGTACTATGAGTGTCCCAACGGCCCAAATGGTCGTGTAAACAAAAGAACAACAGGCAATACGATTAAACATGGGCGAGACTCAGTGGCAATAGGTATGCTAATAACTATTAACCGTTATACGCTATTTGGAAAAAGGGGGCAGTAAAAATGAACATGCTCTTATTGTTGATATGCAGCATCGCTCCTGTTGAGGAATTTGAGACGGAGGCAACTCGTCGAGCCTATATGCGTGAGACGGTCAAAGGGGTCTCCCAAATCATTGCACATCGCGGGGCAAGTACAGAACGGCCGGAATGTACGCTGAGTGCCATTTCCAGAGCAATTGATGTGGGGGCAACAGCAGTCGAGGTCGATATCCGCACAACCAAAGACGGGGCCTTAATTGTGATGCATGATGCAACCGTCGATCGCACGACCAACGGAACAGGCAAGGTCAATGAATTGTCACTAGCTGAAATAAAAGTACTTGATGCTGGTAGTTGGTTCGCCAGACGATATCGTCACGAAACCGTGCCGACCCTCAGAGAAGTGCTCGAGTTTTGTAAAGGGCGAATCGATGTCGTTTTGGATCTCAAGGAATACGGTGATGAATATCGTAATGAAGTAGTACGGCAGGTGAAGGAGTATGGAGAGCCTGATCGAATGATCGTCGGAGTTCGTAGTATGGCTCACATCAATACATTCAACGCGCTGTTGCCGGAAGCGGAGTTATTAGGACTAGTTAGCAATCCTCGTCAGATTGAGCAATTTGTGGAACACGGGGTGAAGACAATTCGGCTGTGGCCGAAGTGGTTTGATGAATATGAAGAGGATTTGGTGCGCCGAGTGCGATTAGCCGGTGGCTCCGTACATTTGAATGGAACCGTAGGAGAGCTTGATGAGACGTATCAATTACTCAAACACTTTCCTGTTTCTCTGTCCTCGGACGATCCAAAGCAATTGATTCAAACGTTTAAAAAGATTAGACATGGTGTAATGCCGAGGACGAATGAGCGTCAAATTCAGGGTCCACCGGCTCGAGTTCTTTTTACACGCTAGAAGGAGTGAAGATGTTATCCGTCAGAAGTTTAATGTTAACCGGCCTTTTGAGTTTGGTAACGGTCTTGTCATTGCCACAGCCGTCACAGGCTGTCGTTCCAGAAGAAACCAAGGTCTATGAATTGGCGCCGGGAGTATTTTTCCGCAAATGCCAAACCGAACCAGAATTCCTAGGGTGTAATCAGGGATGGGTAATCTTCAAGGACTTTGTCCTAGTGATTGACGCTAACTTCCCTAATCAGGCCGAGGAAGTGATTGAGCTTATCCGAAAGCAGACGGATAAACCCATAAAGTACATTTTCGATACTCACCATCATGGAGATCATGCGGACGGGAATGCAATCTACAAGGCGATTGGAGCAGTGCCGATCGCTTCAGAGCGAACCAAGCCACTCTTTCAGACACTGGGGCTGGAGGGATTCGAAACGAGTAAAAAAGAGAAGCCGGATGAATATGGTCCATTAGATTACAAACTTCCGGAAATCTACTTCCCGCGAAAAATGGTTTTTGATGACGGCGAAATGCGAGTTGAATTACTTCATTTTGGTCATGCACATACAGGCGGGGATGCGGTCGCCTGGCTGCCCAAGCAAGGAATTCTGTTTACAGGAGACTGTATTGTAAATGGCGCGTTTAACTTCACTGGCCATAGTGATACGGCCAGTTGGATCAATGTAATCGACCAGATTAAAAAGCTACCAGTCAAAACGTTGGCGCCCGGTCACGGAGAGCTAGGTGACCTAAGTACGATCAAGACGCAGCAGCGTTACTTCATCGAGCTCCGCAAGGAAATTGCCGGCTTGATCAAGAAAGGGAGAACTCTGGACGAGATCAAAAAGGAAGTCAAAATCCCGTGGTACAAAAAATGGACGGGTGTCGATGTGTTGGAACGTGAAGAGAATATTGAACATGTCTTCGGCGAGTTGAGCCAGGGGAACAATTAGACATTTAACCAATTAACCATTTAGCCAGTTAACCATTTGAACAATGAACAATGGACATTGGGACAATTAAACAGTTAGACAATTGCTTCAATTGGGTTCAAGCGTGATTCAA
>CALKCC010000047.1 GCA_938082855.1 uncultured Pirellulaceae bacterium
GAATATGGCATGCAAACGATGCATGACAAATCGCTGGACTGGATGAATCGCGGGCATCACCACGATGCATTTTTAGATGCCATGGAACGCAGTCGCGGTCGCGGTTTTGAAATCTGTGCCCATGTTATTTTGGGGCTACCAAGTGAAACACATGAAGACATGATGGCAACTGCACGTGAGCTAGCAAGCTCCGGCGTGGATGCGATCAAATTGCATAACCTCTATGCCGTCAAACGGACGTTGCTTGCCGAGCAGGTAGAGCAAGGGGAGGTGACATTGATCGGCCACGATGCTTATGTGCAGGCTGTAGTGGACTTTCTAGAATTAACACCGCCTCATGTCGTGGTGGAACGTGTCAGCGGTGATGCGCCCCCAGATTATTTCGTGGGACCGGACTGGTGTCTGGATAAATCAGGAGTGCGTGCTGCGATTGAACGTGAATTTAATCGTCGCGACAGTTATCAGGGAATTAAATTCTCTGTCCAAGCTTAGCTACTGTATGAAAGAGTAATGACATTATGAAACGAACGCTTCTCATTTTAATGGTTTTACTTAGTTCTTCCGCTTGGGGAATTGAGACTGAACAGAGTATCACCTACGGCCCGATTCTTGGCCGCCTCACGGATGCCAGCGTCGGAGTCTGGGCACGCACCGGGCACCCCGGGAAATTCGCCGTTCAGTATGGACTGTCACCGGATGCTCTGGATCAGGAAAGTTTAACGGTCACCACCAAAGCTGAAACGGACTGTACTGCGTGGGTGGAAATCCGCAATTTGAAACCGAACACGAAATACTTCTACAAGGTGATCCTGCCTGGTATTACGGACCTGACGGCCCGAAGTGGCTCGTTTCGAACGCTTCCAAACGGTGACCTGCTTGTAGATGAAAAGTTAAATCCCAACGGGCTATTCAATTTTTCATTCGAATACGGCTGTGGAAATAATCAGAATCCCGGACACAGTAACGGTCCTGCCTTGCCGGCGTTTAACACGATGTTGCGGGAGATTAAGGATGATATCAATTTTGCAATCTTGAATGGAGATTGGCTGTATGAAACGCAGCGAGAGTATACGCCAGCCCAGTGGATGAGTCAGGTTGGTATGGATGCCGGCACACCACCCAAGCTAATCCAGGACGCTCCTTCGATTGTCGGTGTTTGGGAGAACTACAAACACTTCATGGATCGAGCCCCTGCCCTGGAACAATGGCACAGTCAGGTGCCGTCGTTTTTTACCTATGACGATCACGAAATACTCAACGACATTTGGGGAGCTGGTAGTCCTGGGTTGAGAGATCGCCGAGCGGTCTTTCGCGATGTTGGAGTACGGGCCTGGAACGACTATCTTGGTTGGGCCAATCCGACGAGCTTCCCGCAACGTGTCCATATCAGTACTGGGACAGTTCAAGCTGAGGGGTCTGTCGTTACCGATAGGACTGCCGATTTTACAGCGATTGATCTCGAACAGGTTAATAACCTTCATGTTCATTGGGGAACTCGGACAGCCGGTGTCAATGAAAACGATCTCGATGGAGTTGGAGGTTTGAAGAATGCCGGAGTCTATGAAATTGTGGACGTTCTTGATGAACACCGCATTAAAGTCAGCCCGCCATTCAAGGAAGATGGTTCAGTGCCCTATTCGATCGGACGGCGGTCGTACTTCAAAATGTCAGTCGCCAATTGTGACTTCTTTGTGTGTGATACCCGCGGGCAGCGTGAAATGCATGATCGTAGTGATCCTCATAAAAAGATCTCGATGCTTGGCTTAAAGCAAAGAGAGTGGTTGCTTAAAGGAGTCGCGGAAAGCGAAGCAGATTTTGTTTTTGTTGTGTCCAGTGTGAATTTCATGGTGCCTCATGTAGGAGGTGGTGTCGTGCGAGCGAACAATAAAGATGACGCCTGGACTGTCTTCTTCCACGAACGTGAAATGCTGATCGATGCATGGGACGAGTTAGACAAACCGGTTTTCGTCTTGACCGGAGACTTGCATAACAGCTTCGCATGTCAAATCACGGACAATGTGTATGAATTCGCGTCGGGGCCTCATAACTCCAACAACCATTACTACACAGATGAAGGGGACCGCCCCGCCAATGGGCTGTTCAAATATGGTCCTCGTGAGGTCGACATCCTTTGGTCGACGCGGTGGGAAAGTGATGTGCCGCGGGATCAGTTGCGTGGGCCAACGTATTGTGTCGTCCAAATTAACAACGTCTATAACAACCCTCTGAAGGTTGGCGGCGAACGTTGGGTGGCTTTTCCGCGCCCGCAGGTCGTCTTCCAATACTACAACGGTTTGACAGGTAAGTTGCGTTGGGCCCATAGTGTGCGGGCGACGGCGAAATAGGAATCAACATTTAAAAAACGAGTTTGATATGCCTCACGATTTTTCTAATAAGACGGCTGTGGTGACTGGTGGTTCACGAGGTATCGGTCTGGCAATTGCCAAACAGTTAGCAGCCTATGGTGCACGAGTTTGTATCAATTACAGAACCAGTCAGGAGTTAGCTGAACAGGCGGTCGCAGAAATATGTCAGTCAGGTGCAGAGGCCATTGCAATCCAGGCTGATGTTTCCGACCAGACGCAGGCTCAACGACTCATCGCCGAAGCTCAGCAACAACTTGGGCCGATTGACTTTCTGATTAATAATGCAGGGATTTTCGATGTCGTCGCTCATGATGAATTTGATGAGCAACTATGGCATCGGACCATGAAACTCAATGTTGATGGTGTGTTCTATTGCACTTGGGCAGTCAAGGATGCCATGGTCGAACGAGGTTATGGCCGAATTGTCAATCTCGCTTCGATTGCTGGGTTGGAAGCAAAGCCATACTCGATAGCCTATGCTACGAGTAAGGCCGCGGTTGTCGGGTTCACCCGTAGTCTTGGGCAGGCATTGGCGTCGGAAAATGTTCGCGTTAATGCGGTCGCACCCGGATTAATCGATACCGAGATTTTGCATGGAGTCGATCCTGCATTGCTCGATAAATTAATCGAGTTGACGCCGGCAAAACGTATTGGGCAGGTGGAAGAGGTTGCCAATTTGGTTAGTTTTCTGCTGTCAGACGAATCCGATTTTATTGTGGGGCAAACGATGGTTGTGTCAGGCGGTCGCGTGAACCTACCCTAACTCCGTATTGGCCCGGTAAGCACCAAATTGCCGACGTGGACGAGTCGGTTTGCATTAGAATGAGTAGGTGTTCGGGATGCAGACTGAGATGAGTACTTAAATAGGAAGAGAGTGGGAATGAATAAGTGGTTTTTCAATAGTATTGTTTGGCTGGCAGTCGTAGCCTTTATTGCTGATGGCAAGGCACAGGAATGGGGGCAGTTC
>CALKCC010000048.1 GCA_938082855.1 uncultured Pirellulaceae bacterium
AAAAATCAACGAGGCGGTAACAACACCGATCGCAACGGGAGAACGTCTTTGTTCGCTCGAAGATTTTCGCCGGTTATTCGCGCTGGGAGGCTGCGACATCTGTCAGGCGGATCTCACTCACTGTGGTGGCTTCTCAGGTGCCCGACGGATTGCCGCTTTAGCAGATGCTCATCGAATCGCAATGGCTCCCCATAACCCACAGGGGCCGGTCTCGACGGCGGCTTCACTTGAGTTTGGTTTCTCACAACCGAATTACATCATTTGCGAGTCGGTGCATGAGGATGTCCCCTGGCGAAACGATGTGGTGACCGAAGGATATCAGATTGAAGAGCAGGGAAGAATTGTACGGCCTAATACGCGTCCAGGCTTAGGGATCGAGATTAATGAAGAGGAAATCAAGAAACACCCGTTTGAACAGGAGTTACCGCAGGTCGTCTTTTACCCAGACGGCAGCGTAGGCGACTGGTAATTCCGTTCGGTTTATTAGTGACGCCAAAGCCAAAAGCTCTAACCCTCTAACCGCCTAACCCCCTAACCCTCTAACCTAAGTTCAGGGTTTTGATTGATTCGGAAATCAACAATTCCAAGCCACCCTGGCCAATCACAGAAGCGTCTTCCTGATAGAGCCCTTTTCCATAGCTTGCCTGGTCAAGCAAGTACCAGCAATCTGAACCGTCGGCAAGCGTGCCAACCATCACTGCTCGGTCGCTCACCGCCTCTCGGACCTGAGTTTGATAACAATTGTATAGCTCGCCGTTGAGTCCCAACAACACAATCTCTCCCACCGTCCACAGTCGGATTAGATAAGAGAATGCCTCGGTGGACTCCAGCGTTGAGAGTCTGGTGAGTTTCCGATTTTCACGTTCGACGAGTGCACGGTGGTCGCGACGTTGAACAGTCGTCCATTGCTGAGCCTCAGTTGTCTGGCCATCTGCCTCTAGCTGTTCTAGCCGAGCAGTGACAGACTCCACCGTCCCCAGATCCTCACGATAAGGCAGCAGTACTTCCCGTGCGGCAGCAGAAAATTCGGACAGATCACTGACCTCCGCTTCCGTAAACGGCTTGTAGGACCACACTCCGATTGTCGCACCTGAAACAACAGCACCGTCATAAGAATATCGCTGTGGCGATTCCGGCATACCTGCTAGTACTTCCAGATTAGCAAGCCCCAGTTGCCGACCATTTCGCTCGGCTACCTTGACATCACCAACAAATCCCTCTCTTGGCCCGACGTCGCCTGAGGCTCCCTGCACAAAAACAATGGGAACTTTCCCAAGAGCATGTCTCATCGTTTTTCGCATGGCCCCGACATAATCCGGGCTAATTAATTTGTTATCCCAGGCGAGGGTAGTGGGGTGGCATGCGTAGTTGGAAATAACACTGATTAGTTTTCCATCTTCGCCGGCAACTCGGATCGTCATCAGCGTCGAGTCCGCCGATTGAAGCGGGTTATAGCCACATACAAATCCTTCACGCTCGACATCGTAGAAATCGCGATTTGTGGCGAGACTACTATTTCCGGTACCGGCGGTTAGCCATGCAGGAATCAAAGTCGCCTTCAGGCTCTGACAAGTCTCTGCTATTTTCTGTCCAATCTCAGCAAGATAAGGTGCAATTAAATCGCCTCCGGGAAGCTCCTGCCGACTGAGGTCCATTAATCCGGCCCCATGCGTATGGGTGAAATAAACGACGATCGAGCCAAGAGGAATGCCTGTCGCTTGACTCAAGGCATCCTTAAGGGCATCATTCGCGTCTTTCCAAAACAAACAGTGATCAACTGAGAGGATAAGCAGGCAGTCTGCTGAATCTGCGGCTTGAAGCCACAGCACATTGCACTCGAGTGGCTGGTGTATGCCCTCTGCACGCTCATGCAACGCCGCTCCCCACATACGATGATACATATCCGCAGGAGGAGTGATCTTTACAATGCAGGAAGCGGCCAAACAGCGGCCATATTTATAAGTTGTATCGCGCATAAAAAAGCCCCGGCAGTAAGAAAACCACCGGGGCATTATAGCTATTTGAATTAGCTGTGACTAATTCCACTGACCGAAGACGTCATCCGCAAGATCGTCGATCGCAGATTCAAGATCACTTGTATCCTCTTCGACAACTTCCAAGCTGCCACCTGTGAAGTGAGCCAGTCCGATCTCATTCTCTCGAACGCGGAGATACTCATCAACAACTTCGGCAGTCACGGCATCGGTAGCACTAATCTCGTTGCCAGCCACAGTCGTATCTATTGTTGACTGGGGAACAATCTCGATCGCTTCGCCTTCACCAACATCTCCGGAATTTTCATTCAGATAGTTAATAATCGACAAGGCATCCAGAGGTGAGATAAAGGAGTCCCGATTCACATCCATGGCCTGATCCAGCCCGAAGGTTTCACCTTCTGCGACTGCACCCGTACCAAACTCGTTTAACTGATTGATAATTCCCAGTGCATCGATTGGTGTTACGGCACCGTCACGATTGGTATCAAGTAGACTTTCACCTTCTGCTCCAAGCACTTCGATTGACGTCGCATTGTAATCGATATTTAGTGTAGGTACAGTCGCCGGTGAAGGTGCGATAATAACCGTATCGTGAAGTGGTGTCACATCGACTGGATCTGTTTCAAGCAGTGTCACTTCACCGTTCGTGGAGGCGATCGCAATCACATCCACTGTGAAGACTTCCATGGCACCCCAGCCTCGATCGAAGCTGCTTTGATCCACACCATCCTGAACACCACCTGCCTCATTTACTAAGCCAGGGACGATAGAACTACCTTGTGTGATGTCAGTAAAGATAGAGCCGTGGGCTAACGTTCCAGGAACAACCTGCAGGTGATCGGCATCATAAAGCAGGTCAACATAGGCTGCGTAGACACCAGCATCTGCTTCTGCAATAGTTCGCGAGTCTTTGACCGAAACTCTAAGTGTAAACTGGTCACCTTCAACCACTGGCGAACCTGCAGTCATTGGCAATCCGGTTAACGGACTAAGTGCTTCAACAATGTATTCGACCGTGTCGACGTTTTCCGCCAATTCAACGGTAACTGTTGCTGTCGACGTTGGTTGCCCTGCTGCACTTCCTGCAACAGTATAGGTGAAGGTGTCGAGCGTAAACGCGTTGGCGTCTGATCGTACATACTTCAGATCGTTACCATCGAGTACGACATTTCCGTGATTACCATTTGTCCAGCTGACAATATTCAGCGGAGGGAATGCTCCCTGAATATCGTTATCCAGAACACTGATTAGATTTTCACCACCCACAGTAGTATCAGTCAGAATCTGATAATCATCGATCGCAACAGGATCTGTGAACTGTGGGAGCACATGGACCGTTACGGTACCGGAGTCAAACTCGCCGGCTCCATCAGTGACTTCATAGTTAAAGGTGTCTGTTCCTACAAATCCATCAGCTGGAGTATAGAAAATGCGTCCCGTGGCTAAGTTCACCAAAGCCGAACCACCTTGACCAGTTGGAATCGGGTTTGGATTAGGAGTCACTAAAGTGGCTGGACCGTTTGAGCTACCAAAGTCGTTGGCCAACACATCGAATGACACAGCTACGTCACCTTGGTTGACTGTAAAGGTATCATCGATCGCATAGGGTTGATCGTCCAGGATGCCACCGCTGAAGGAAGCGTCCAAGCGATAGTCTTCCACTTCACCAGCCATGGCTTCGCCATTAGGGCCGATATTGGACTCGTAACCGTAACGGAAACGAGCATAGGTAGCACCTAATTGAGCGTCAACTGGAATCGAGAAATCGATCGAGTTCACCCCTTCGTCCAAGCGAAGATTGGTCACAATTTGCTCCGAGTCACTATCGAAAGCACCGTCACCATCAAAATCGATCCAGGCATTGAGCAGGGCACTGGAGTTATCGCCGATCGATGCCGTCACTTCCATAGTGACGTCGTCCATTCCTCGAACAAGATTGTCAATAAAGACGACACCGTCATCATCATTAACACCTGTGACATCATCTCCTAAGGCCTGAACTCCGTTGTTTGGTCCAGGATCCGCGTCAACAGCGGTACCTAGATGGAGACCATCGAGGATTCCATGAGAAGCAGGGTTCGTTCCGTCAAACGAAACTGGAAGGTCACCAAAGTCACTTGATTCACCGTTTGCAAAATCAACGTCGTAATTAGAAAGCCCAGGAATAATTACCAATTCATGGTAACCGGCAGCAGGACTAACCTGTGTCCACCCCGGTTCGACGACTTCACGGATATGATAAGTTCCGCCTTCGTTAAAC
>CALKCC010000049.1 GCA_938082855.1 uncultured Pirellulaceae bacterium
GTTATTCCTAACGCTTGTCGCTGCTCTGGCGACAATCCCCGATGACTCGTGGAAACCGGGTGACTGAGCGTCGTCCCGACGTCGCCCAGAGATGGGCAAAACGGAATTTCCTGACTTGCAATGAGTTGATCGGCGGCTTCTCGTCCGCCTGCAAGTTGAAAGGTCACCATATGACCAAAACCATTTTGGACTTGTTTACTCGCCAGTTCGAAATCCGGGTGATGTGGCAATCCTGGATACTCAACCGACTCGATGTCATCACGAGCATTAAGTAGCTCTGCAACTGCCAGTGCCGTAGCACTCGCCTGACGCATGCGTAAAGTCAGCGTCGAGACGCCTCGACATGCCAACCAGCATTCCAACGGGCTGCTGGCAAATCCCCAGGCCGCATTGACCATCTCCACTCGAGACCAATGTTCTTTCTTACCGGCCAGCATTCCCAACATGACATCGCCATGACCGTTCATGAATTTACTAACGCTCTCCATCACTAAGTCGGCACCCAATGCGAGTGGTTTACAAATGACCGGAGTTGCAAAAGTATTATCCACAAGCAATACCGCGCCCGCCTGATGAGCGATTTCAACCAGGCCGCCAATGTCAACAACACGTAACAGTGGATTGGCGATCGTCTCCACAATCACCATTTTTGTTTGTTCTGTTACGGCATCCCGCACAGCGGTCAGATCACAAGGATCGATCAGCGTATGCTGAATTCCCAGACGAGTTAATTCTGAAGTGAGCAGTAGCGTTGTGCGTCCATACAATTGATTACTGACCAACACATGGTCGCCCGCCTGAAGCTGAGATAAAACGGCAAGTGAAATTGCTGCCATACCTGAAGAAGTTATCGCGGCATGGTCTGCCTGATGGAAATCCATGCAAGCTTCGGCAAACAAATCTGCATTGGGATGCTTATCACGTTGATATACATATCCACTTAGCTCGCCCGCCAGGAGTTGGTCAGCTTGATCTGTCGAGTCGCATTGCCAAACGGCTGCTAAATACAACGGCATATTGTGAGGCGTGGTGGCTGCGATCCGCTGTTGCAGCTCGGCACTCGGCACATTGCTGGAAGTTTCTCTTTTTTTTGCCACCGCATTCTCCGCCGTGCTTGAGGTCCCGATAGGACAGTAAAAACCTTTGCTATTCTCACTATAATTAGACCGCCGGCGATGCCGCAGGGTTGCGACAGATATCTTGTGAAAAGGTTCACAAAGTTTTTTCTTGCTTTGCCTCAATTATCCCTTAATCTGTGTCTAGGCAGCACAGCCTTGCTTCTCATCTTTGTGCACCACTTTTCTGCTGCCGGAATTATTACTTTTCTAATTCATTTGTTGCCAACGCTCATTTCTTCTCTGTAAACGACTCCTCGACTTCAGAGCCTCGCAACACGACGACCGTTGGTCGATTGATGGACATTCGTTATGGACATCCCAGTCAAAAAGAATTGGCCGGAACGACATAGCCAAATGGACTTATAGGAGTGCCTCAATATGTTACTGCAAAGCAAAACCAGAGCGATTAACTCGGCCTTTTTAGAAGAAATCAAACAACTCAATCGTGACCTTTGGGATCTGGTAGAAGACGTCGCGGTTGCCTGCAACTACCGGCTTAAAACTGCCGAGGGCTGTACCTTTTTCTGTATTCGCATGACGCGACTGCGTGACCAACTAGCGACTCATTTTAGTTTAGAGGAAGCCTTCGGCTACTTCGACGATCCCGTGGATCTCGCGCCAAGGCTAAGTGATACAGCCGAGCGATTACTGCAGGAGCACAAATCTCTACAGCATCGCATTTCTGAACTCGTCGCATTTACCTGGGCACTACACAATCGCGGCACGCTCCAAGTGGCATTTGCTCAGGTCGCCAAAGAATTTGATGGGTTTCATAAAGAGCTGAAAAGACATGAACGAAGGGAACAGCTACTAATTCTTCAAGCATATGACGACGACATAGGTGTCGGAGATTGAATTAAAGGAAGTTTAGTAGCAATACGCTCGCCGTGGCCCGAGACTCAGCATCCGGCTACGGCGAGCTTTTTCATGCGCTGTTGGCAAGTGCTCACAAAACAAGACGGTAAACCCGCCGCGTCAGCTATCTGCCTCGGATGTTCTCTAATTGTCGGCCGATACTCGGCGTGACCAAAAAACAGCCCCGACGGCTGTCACCAAAACGAATCCTGTGAAAACGGATAGGAAAACAAAGAAACTGTTTTCAAACAACTGTTCCGATTCAATTTTGTATTTGAGCCAGGTCAGGCTGCGATACACCATGAATCCACTGGAGCTGATAAACAGGATGGGGGTCAGAGGATAAAGTGGCGTTCGCCATGTTTGCTGATGCGCAATCCCTTTTGCACGGAAGACAAAAACCACCAATCCAATCAACGCCAAAAAAGTCCACATAAAGGGCGAGACAAACAGCACTAGCAGATCAAATCCATCCGGCCGCAACCCGAACCCAATCACCATGGTTAAGATGACCACGGTTTGTAATACCAACGATCTTACAGGCACATTCAAACGGTCATTCCAATGTCCGAGCCAACCGAAGGCGGCTACCTGTTGGCCCAAGGCATGATAAATCCGGGCACTGGTAAACATCATTGCATTGACGGCGCCCAAAGCGGAAACACAGATTAAGACGGCCATCAATTTCTCTGCGTGCTCACCGGCGGTAAGACGCAACATGTCTGTGGCGGGCGTCTTCGACTCCATCAATCCACTGTGTCCTAAGGTCATCACCATGGCCATGTTGATCAGAATATACAGAACTACGACTGTGAAGATTCCGATCAACAATCCGCGGAGGATATTCTTTTCCGGTGCCTTTACTTCCGAGGCAACAAACGAGACGTCATTCCAGCCTCCGTAAGTAAACATCACAAGCACCATTGCCAGAAGAAATCCATCCAGCGATTGACCACTGTTTTGAGTTGTTTGGGTCACGCTTGCGACATTTGTCTGAACGGCCGTTGCTTCCAGTCCTGACCAAACGGCTCCAAAAGACACTGCGATCAGAATCAACAGTGCGAGTACCTTCACCAGTGTCAGTGCATTTTGCGTGCCTTTGCCCGTCTTCAGGCCTCGGAGATTCACTCCCAACATAACCAGTGTTGCCAGGCTGGCATAAATAACTCCGCTAACTAATTCGTCTCCGGCCAACGGGTAGACGCGGTGGGCATACTGGCCAAACAAAATCGCCATCGGGCCAGTACTGCCCGGTCGGATGATCCAGAATTCAATCCAGGCATACACGGTCGCTGTGGAGTCACCATACCCACGACGCAGGTAAGCGTACTCTCCACCATCATCAGTAATGCTCGTTGCCAGCTCAACGTAACACAACGCTCCGACCAGAGCTAAAATGCCACCCAGCACCCAGACCCCGATCAGCCAGTACGAGTCAACCATCTGAGAAGCGACGGTCGGAGTCGTTTTATAAATGCCGGCACCGATGATGATGCCGACAATAATACAAGCCGCGTCCAGAGCGGAAAGAGTGCGTTTCGAATTACTGGTAGAGAGCTCAGACATAGTCCACATCATACACGGAGAAAAGACATTATTTACCCATCATTAGTTTTGTGCTTAGAATCAAATACATGAATGACAGCCAAGTAACGCCCGAAAAGTCTGTCGCTGAAGCACCACCGGAAGCTAACAAAGCTGCCGATTGGAGATTCCGCTGGCACGAAATCATCTTTGAAGCGGATACACCCAAAGGGAAAGCCTTTGATATTGGTCTGCTGGTCACGATTGTCGCCAGCATCTTGATTGTGATGCTACAAAGTGTTTCCACGATCAACGAACAATACGGCAAAGTACTCAACATTGCGGACTGGGTGATTACCATCGGCTTCAGCATTGAGTATGCACTGCGTATCGCCTGTGTCCGCAGACCTTGGCGTTACATCTTTAGTTTCTGGGGCATCGTCGACCTTCTCTCCGTACTGCCTACCTATGTGGCATTGGTGATTCCAGGCTCTCATTACCTGTCAGTCGTTCGTGTCCTTCGGCTAATCCGTATCTTCCGAATTTTTAAACTCAACAGTTATATCCAGGAGTCTCGAGTGCTACTCGAGGCTTTAAAAGCTGCTCGACCCAAGATCGTCGTATTCTTACTCGTGGTCATGAGCTTGATCCTGGTTATGGGGACAACTGTCTATGTGATTGAAAACTTTGCGGATGATTCTTCCGAATTCACATCGATTCCCAAAGCAATCTATTGGGCCATTGTGACCATCACGACGGTCGGCTACGGGGACATTGCTCCTCAAACAGTGCTTGGCCAAACCATCGCTGCGATCGCCATGATCTTGGGATATGCCATCATCATTGTCCCCAGCGGGATTTTCTCTGTGGAGATTATTGCTGCTTCCAAAGCCCAGACCAATACGCAGGTCTGTCTGACGTGTACCAAAGAAGGGCACGACGACGACGCTTCGTACTGCAAATACTGCGGCTCTAAACTCTGACTCAGCAAGGTGGCCTGAGCTTACCAGTCCGACTAGGGATGCGGACGATCGAGCGTCTTAAGCGTTTAACGCGTCCTGTACGAAGTCGGGCAGATTGCCGTCGTCATCAAATGGCAGATCATAGACTTCACTGATTTGCTCCAAATCCTCGCGCTGTTGCACTTGCTCAAGATAGGACTCGCTGCAAACGAATTCCGCTACGTCCAACGTGTTTCGAATCCAGACGAATCGAATATCCTCCGGGTCGGTCAAGCCAACCGATTGGGTAATTACGTCGAAGATCTCGCGGTCGGTTTCATAGTCCAGTGGTGTCATCGCGGCGGTGATATGACCTCCGGTGATGCAGTTGATACGTGTAATCTTTTGGTCCACTTCGCGAACGACTCGGCTACGACAAAATTCAGCCATCCCCCAACCCGTCGCATTGCCATGTGTCACGGGAGTCAACCCACGAATGCAGATGTACTTTACCTTTGGAGTTTCATCACCTGTTGCTTTGTGGTCGTTGTACTTGCGTCCAATCACATTGGTATCCATCCCGGAGCCACTAATATCCTTGCCCATTTCATCGATGGCCAAAAACTGGACTTCGTCAAACGGGATACTTGGCATGTAATTCTTAGCCAGTATCAATAACTCTTTTTCGCGGCTCTCAAAGTCTTCCGGCGCAAGTGCTTCGACCAGCGCTGTATGGTCAAACTGATTTTCCACCAATGCAACTCCGGCAATGACTCCGCATTGATTCAGAACTTCTTTCGCCACGCTACGAACGATTTGCCCAAAACTAAAGTCGTTGATTGCTCGATGATAGATCTTCGCACCGTTATGTTTACCCAGTCCGATGAGCATCATTTTCATCAAACCACTTTCGATATCACCGGCAAAATTGGTATGCGGTTTGATTCGATTGCAGACGACTACATGATCTGCTTCCCAGGCATGCTTATCAAAGTGCACGGGAAATCCTTCTTCAGCCTGACAGACTACATGGGTTTCCATGGTGGCTTTGATCGGGCAACCCAGGAACTCTTCAGTCATTCCGTACCCTTCGACGATCGCTCGCTGGCCTTCCGCTGTTCCACCCCCATGACTACCCATAGCTGGTACGACAAAGGGCTCGCCTCCAAGCTTTTGAATGTGCTGAACAATCGCGCGAATCGCCGTGTGGATATTGGCAATCCCTCGACTACCAGCCGAGATGGCAACCGTATCACCCGGCTTTACTTTTTCGGACAAATTCAGTTTTGCGAGCTCCGATTCCACGGCACCTGCCACATCTTCACACTCTACCGCCTGAAAATGTTGTCGAACTTTGAACACGCGAGGAAAGTCAGCCATGATTCTTCTACCCTATGGGTCCTACTTGCAGGTTGCTACAACTTGAGCCACTGTTGGTTGGTCAGTGGAAGCTGCGTCATCATTCAGAGATGAATATTTCTGCTTCCCATTATGCCGGATGAAAAGTGATGACCCAACCATGTACGAAGCGGTTTTTACGAAGTCCTGAATTCCTTCAGGCCGAGGTGCTTTTGCAAACGGGCTCGCCAGGCTTCAACACGTTCGGCATCGAAACCACCGTAATGCGTTTTGAGGTACTCTCCAATCCGCAGATAGATCGCCTGTTTTTGTTCTTCGCTCAAGATGGCCGAGGCCCGATAACGTCGGGCATCAGGACTTTTGCTTACTGCCACACAGCGGTACAGAAAGACACGATCATATTCACTGCGTAATTTGAGAGTGCCCAGTTCTTCCAAGGCTGCTATCAGCGAGTCGCGATCAAATTGAAAATGGTTAACCGTTTCCACAAGCTCCACACCGTAGATCCAATTGGCGTCACGATGGCGGAAATCCCCGCCATATATCTGTGCTGCTTCAAACCCAATGGCATGAATCACGTTACTCAACAGTCCCATTGCCTGTTCATTGAAGTACTTACCAGCGATGTTCGAAGCAGCCTTCTTGCCAACATTTTGCAACAACCACATTGCACCGGTCGCGACTGGATTGGCCCCCAATGCAAAGCGGCCGGCGTAAACCGCTCCGCTAGCGTAATCCAGCATGGGCTTGGCCTTTTTGTAGACTCCGTAAGCTTTCACGGCCTTAGAAACATATCCGTACAAGCTTTGGATATTCATTTGCTTCACATTCAATGGAAGCTCGTCCATAACAACCAATGTTTGCAAACAAACTCGGCTGGCGGCAAACATGATTTGTTCAGCACTGGTTTCCATCAAAGGAAACTTTGCCTCCGGCTGGTAAATCTTGGCGACAGCTTCGGCGATGCCCAACGCTTCATTCCGCAAAAGCCGCGTTTGTAGTTCGCCTTCGATGCTGTACTTATTCTGCAGGATGTTCTCAAAAACTCTTTTCGCCTCCTGTTCCAGCAATTCGATCGTTTGCCGATCTTTTTCTGCGAGCTCACTGAGCGATTCATCTGTTGGCAGATCTCCTCGTTCAGTCGCTGCCTGCAGACCGTCGTCTAAATCAAGCGGCGGTGGAAATTCTGACCATTCGTGATAAGCAATCAATTTTTGCGAGAGACGCGCATGGCGTTGATCGAGTTGGCGTGCGAGCAACCCCATCGCCTCTTTTTGTTTTTCCAGCTCCTGTTCCCACGCCAGCAGTGGGTCTGCCTGCTCTCCTAACTGACTTAAAACCTGACTTCCAGGTTGGTCAGACAGATGCTTCCTCATCAGAAAAGACAAACTCACAAAGGCGGTAATGGCAAGTGCATAAGACACGTAGTGCACCCATTGCTCAGCATTTGTCTGTTGAATAAGGATGGCCAATAACACCACCACCGCCATGGCAATTAAACAGATGACATTTTTTCCGCGATCGCCATTCATGCGTCACCCTTGTCTGTCTTTCGCCCAACAAAAAAGGGAATCACCGATTCGGTAATTCGAGGCCACATCAGCAATCCGTAGGCCGCAACACCAACTCCAATGGAAATCGTCAATCTCAATGCCAAGCCAACGCCATTGGCCAGTAATAAGTCCTGAACGAACCAGACCGTAAAGCTCATTAGCATGGCCCGTCCCAGCACCTGAATCAACTCGATCAACAGGCCGCGAATCTGCATGCCAACGCGTGAAAAACAAAACGTCAGGTATGGGATAATTGCCATGATCAGGACAAGTGAGTAGGCCACGGCAACAGCAACGCATACGACCTGACCCTCTGTTACATCGCCAGAAAACTCAAATTGGGTCGCAAACCAATAGGCTGCGACATACCCCTGGGTCTGTAACAGAAGCAAGATGAACGCGGCTCCCAGCAAACGACCGGTTTGTCCCACCGAGGCTAGTAGGCTGCCGGAGATATTAATCAATCCGTGAACGCAGACAGCAGGAGCGAGTGCAAACAGCATGAGGGCGGCTTCATCCCAACCCGGTCCACTAATCAATAGGGCTACGTCGCCACTCACAACCGCCAGACCGAGTCCTGCCGGAATTAAAAGAATGGCGGTAAATCGATAGAAGTCTAGTGCGATCCTTCGATAGTCCGCGGCTGATTTTCGAGCTCGTGAAAGTGAAGGCAACATCACACTCGTCACCGGATCCGTCACAAAATACACCGGCTTCATCATCAGGTTGTACATCGCCGTATAGATCCCAAGCAGTCGCTGGCCTGTTCGAGTCGAACCAAGGACAACCGCGAGAATGATCTTGTCGAGATTCTGCCCGGTATAAAACACCAAACTACTGAGTGAATAATTCCCACCAAAGCTGAGCAACTGTTTTAGATCAGTACTAGCTAGTCTTCCGGGTCGCCAGGCACCGGAGATCCAATACCCGAGAGAATTGACAGCCAGCTGTCCGTACTCCAGAGCCAGAATAGCGAGGATACCCGCCCCGGCAACTCCCTCCGGGTGATCCTCGATTTGTACTGCGACGATAATGGCAACGGCAACAGCCACTGTTTGGCTAATGACACGAATCCCAGCGATTCGACCTAATTGCATTCGTCGTTGGATGGATGCCAAATGCGTAAGTCCAATGGCATCGATAACGGTCGTCCCAGCGAATGCCCAGCTAATCCAAACCAGCTCAGGAACATCATAGATTCGACTAAACAAATGGCCTAAGCCGCCAGTCAGCGCCGCGGCAACGATTCCCAGTCCGGTTGTGATGTAAAAAATTGCCGAACGCTGACCTGCCGACAGTTGCTCGATCTGCACTGTAGCCGTTGACAACCCAAGCGTCGCCGCCATGCGTGGAAGCATGAGCAGCGGGATGACCATCCCATACAAACCAAAGGGCTCTGGCCCGAGCAGGCGATATAACGCAGCCGCGCCACCAACGGCCACCAATTGCCGCAAGATCTGCAGACAGAGTACTTTACGCGTCTCGCTCTTTACCGTGGCGGGGCTCGCCGTTGCTGGTTGTTCGGATTGACTCGGCGGAGTTTCCACCATGATTTGTATTCCACCTTTTGTCTGACTCGCAAGAGCCGCGCATCGCTAAGGTTATCCAAACAGGCCGTATCGAAAAATACACCGCAACGCACTTACGCCGTCCTTCCAGCCGATCTTCTTTCCTTCCGAATAGGATCGTCTTTGATAGCTAATCGGCCTTTCATAGAAGCGCGTCCCGTTTTGTTTTGCTCGCCGCGCAAGCTTGGCGGTCATTTCGATTTCAATTCCAAAACGATTCTCTTTCAAACCGCCCGCGATTTCCTGAATCAGCGGTCGTCGAAATAGTTTGTAGCAAGTTTCCACATCCGTGAATTTGAGGCGTGTTACCAGATTGCAGAGCCAGGTGATAAACCCGTTCACCGCCATATGCCAGGCTGGCGAATCAGCCTTCTCCTTAATCTGAAAACGTGACCCGTAAACAATGTCCGCTCGATCTTCGACGATTGGTTGTAGCAAGTATCGAAATTCGTTCGGGTCATATTCCAGGTCCGCATCCTGAATCACAATCACATCACCCGTCGCTTCCTGAAACCCTGTTCTAACGGCGGCACCTTTTCCGCGATTCTGTGGATGGAAGACGATCTTTAAATCTTCAGCGTCCTGCATCGCTTCCAATAGCTCTCTGGTGCCATCGGTGCTTCCGTCATCGACAAGTACCATTTCAAGTTCAAGTCCGATGGTTCTAACTTTTTCAATCACCGACTCGAGTGTCCGCACTTCATTGAAAATCGGAATCACCACTGACAAACGAAAGTCGTCGGGCATGACATAGATTCCAGCTCGGTCACAAAGCTCGCTACCCAACTCAGCGACCAGCGCGTCGTAGTTTTTTGAAATCGGATCTTCCGAGTCTGAAGCGACATTAGCCAGAGCCTCGGACACTCGGATCTTTTCATCATCAGTCAGGTAATCGCTTTGAAAGGAGGGACGCATAAAAGCTTTCGTTGTGCGCGCCATGCATAACTGCAAGCCAGCACGTCAGGCAGGAATCTCTAGGAAGAATGAATTAAAAATATGTCGTTATAATCTGCGAAGAGTACCACAGTTTCAAAGCCGCCGGCCATACGAATTTTCAAATCCAGTGTCAACGCGCGCGGCAAAATCGAATTAAAAAAACATGAAAAAAGAATCCCAAGAAAATCTCTAACTGCTTGCTTGACATTTTCTTGACGTTCGTAAAAATGGCTCCTGTTGTTTGAAACCAACATTGGTTCTTCGCGAAGCTCATTCCGAACTTTGCTTTTTGACAACCAAGTCAGCTGATCCTTATCACCTTGAAGCCGACCAAGTTGTTAAACATTTTTCTTTGAAAAAGAGACGTTCATTTCTGCGCTACCGGTACGCGCCGATGGTTGTCTGTTTCCAAAGCAAAATACGAGCGCGATAATCGGGCACTCGCCGAAGGACTCTGGTCCGAACAACGTTCCATCCAATGGAAGATTGTGCATACGTGTACAGCAAAGCCTTGGGGAGCGACGACTGATCGGAGCGACAGTCGACGGCTAACGCCGTGGCTCGGAGGTCCTCCCTAATGCTTTCTTTTTGGCATTGCCGCGCAGGGATCGTGCGGAACAGCCAACGGCGGTGAGATGTAAATCGGATTTCGTCTCCCGCCATTTTTTATGCGCGAAGTCCACTTCTTGTTCGGCTCTAAAGAAGAAAAATACTAAAATCGACTCCGAGCCCATGAGGGATTATTCGTCCAATACGGCAGCATCAGGTATGACTGAGTCCAAAAAAAGTTTGCTTTCGCTGGGGTCCAATCTGGGAAACCCCAAAAAAAATATTCGGCTAGCCGTGCAAAAAATTGCTGACCTCGAAGGAGTTCAGGCGTTACGAGAAAGTCGCTACCGTAAATCCAAGCCCGTCGGCGGGCCCTCCGGCCAGGCTAAATTTATCAATGCCGCTGTCGAAATTTCCACAACACTCGACCCCCAAGAACTCCTCTCGGCGATCTTAGAAATTGAACAGCAACTTGGCCGTGAACGAAAACAGCGATGGGATGAACGAATCATCGATATCGATATTCTTACCTGGGATCAGACCGTTCAGAGTTCGCCGACCTTAACGCTCCCGCACCCCCGAATGCCGTTGCGTCGATTTGTCTTAGAGCCTGTCTGTGATTTGGTGCCTCTCGACCGTCACCCTGAAACCGGCTGGACCTACGCCCGTCACCTCGAGCATCTAACGCATGCGGGCAACTATGCCGTGACGTTTCGCAATACAAATCAATCTCCGACCGAAGCCTACCTGCGTCTGAGTCAAAACGATAATGTGCTCGTCGCACAATCCATACCGCTTGCGCAATCGGCGGCAGAATTAGGACACGTCTTTGGTCGCTTAAAGCAATGGATCTCGCGGTATGAACAAGACGTGTTTTTGCTGTGTGATTTTGCGCCACGCGAATGCCTGATCCAGCACCCCCAACTGGCAGCAGAAGTTGCCACCCAGGAGTCGTCACTTCCACTTCCACGACTACTCGTATTCCTCACTGACAACATCCATAATGAATCTCGCCATCAGCTCATTACTCAAATCATGCCCGATGAGATTATTGCTCCCTGGTTGTTTCTGGATATCAATGACACCGATCGATTGCATCAGGAACTAGAGGCATTGGCTTCCTGTCATCTTTAACTCAACATCGTTTTCAAATCCATGTCGCTCACGATCATCACAGATCCTTCAAAACTACTTGAAGTCGTAAACCAACAGAAAGCTGCTGGCCGACAGGTTGGTTTGGTGCCCACCATGGGGGCTTTGCACGCAGGTCATTTGAGCCTGGTGCAACAAAGCACGCTGGAAACTGACTTTACCGTGGTCACGATCTTTGTGAACCCAACTCAATTCGCACCGACCGAAGATCTGGATCAGTATCCGCGGGACCTGCAACGGGATGTGGATCTTTTGAATGACTACAGCGTTGACGTAGTCTTTGCACCTTCGGTCGAATCAATGTACCCCGAGGGGGCAAGCACCAGTATTGTGCCTCCGGAGGTCGCCAGGCCGCTGGAAGGCGAACTACGGCCCGGGCATTTTGATGGAGTCGCCACCGTCGTGTTAAAGCTTTTTAATCTGGTGCCGGCGAACGTTGCCTTTTTTGGGCAAAAGGACTTTCAACAAACTCGCGTGATTGCCGACATGATCCGTGACTTAAATATCCCCATCGAAATGAAGGTCTGTCCGATCGTACGAGAAGCAGACGGCCTCGCACTCAGTAGCCGCAACGCGTATCTCACCCCTGAACAAAGACAACAGGCCACGGCTCTTTCCCAGTCGCTATTCCACATCAAAACACTTGTGGCAGAGGGCCAAACTGATGCATCTGAATTGCTACAAGCTGCTCATCAAATACTTGCCGATGCGGCGATTGGGCAGATAGACTATGTTGCACTCGTCGACCCCCAGACACTAACGCCGGTTACGCAGGTCACGGACAACACCATTGCCCTGGCCGCAGCCTATGTTGGTTCAACTCGACTGATTGATAATCTATTCCTGAATTAGTTACTCGACCCCATTAAACCTGTATGCAACAGACGCTCATCGATATCCCGCATGAAATTGCCGGCCTGCCTCTGTTTGGCTTCGGTTGGGCATTGATTTGCTGGGCTATTTTCGGTGGTGTCTGGCTAACACGTTTTTACATGCAGTCCGCGGCTAGAAAGCAACAAGGCGTCGGGCACCCGCTGGTCCCCATTCTGGTTGTCGGCCTCATTATTGCATTCGTGATTCCGTTCATTGAGCCAACCGATTCAGAAGGCCCCACAGGAGTCAAAATTCGAGGCTATGGATTCTTCGTACTGCTGGGAGTCACCAGTGGGATTTTGATTGCATCCCTTCAGGCCAGACGTCAGGGCGTTCATCCCGATGTCGTTTTTACGATGACACTCTACCTGTTTTTATTTGGCGTGTTGGGTGGCCGCCTTTGGTATGTCGCTCAGAAGTGGGCCGAGTTCGCTGTCACGGATAGCAACGGCGTCGTTTGGGGGGACACCATTCCCAAAATCTTAAAGTTCACCGAAGGAGGGCTCGTCGTTTACGGAGCCTTCGTAGGAGGATTGATCGGCTGTTCCATCTTCCTGATCCGTCGAAAACTACCCAAACTCGCCACGCTAGATCTCATCGTCCCGGCGCTGGCGATCGGCATGTTCTTTGGCAGGCTGGGATGCTTTATGAATGGATGCTGCTATGGCGGTATTTGCACAGACGAAACCTGGGGCGTCCAATTTCCATTGGGAAGTCCGCCCTACATGCGTCATCTGGATCAGGGGCTCTTGTTCGACACGCCGCTGGCTCAAAAAGGTATCCATGCCGAATTCCAGTATCGCGATGGCTTTCGCTGGGAAGGCAAGGTCGTGACAATCGAACCGGACTCGGTGGGAGCAGCAAGTGGCTTGAAACAAAACGACGCCATCATGATTCAAATGCGTCTACTCGATGGGGCGTTCAGCGAATTTTTCGAAAAAGGATTGTCGACACAAACAGCCTTTGAGTTGATCGGGCCTCGGGGAGTCATCGATGATCTTCAGGTTGGCGACATGCCTGCTCGCTCCTTAACTGTCTATCCAGCCCAGATTTTTAGTAGCATCAACGGTGGATTACTATGCTTAATTCTGTGGGCGTATTTTCCGTATCGTACACGGGACGGACAGATTCTTGCCCTGGTTTTCATACTCTATCCGATCACTCGGTTTTTGCTTGAGTGGGTACGTTCAGACGAATTGGGTCAGCTAGGTACAGGATTTACCATTTCTCAATTATTCAGCGTCCTGACCATTTTGTTTGGCATCGGCCTATGGATTTACACCCACATCAGAAATCGGCCACTGGCTTATCCCAGCCAGAAATCTCTGGAACTCGCCAAAGCAAACGACACATAGTTTGACTTCTTTGGCGTGGCATACAAAGATGATTATTACTCCATGGAGGCGATTTGCCGGAGTACCCGAATTCCTGCACTTTTCGGGAACTTTTCTACCACTCTGAGTATCTAAAGTATTACAGCGGCCGTGTCTCAAGAAGAACAAGAGCTAATTCGAAGCATCTTAGCGGGATCCAGCGAAGCGTTTGAACAGCTAATCGCACCCTATGGAGATCGCTTGTTTAATACGCTTTCGCATATTCTTAGAAGCCCGGAAGCTGCTGAAGACGTGTTGCAGGATGCTCTAGTTCAAGCCTTTGTTAAGTTGAACACTTACCAGGGTAAGAGCTCGTTCTATACATGGCTTTATCGAATCGCAGTCAACTTAGCATTTAGTTACCGACGGCGGGAACGTCCTATGATTTCCATGGATAGTCAAAAGAGTGAACTGGGTGACGAACCTGTATCCACCATGGATGCAGTGGATGCCGAAAGTTTGCGCTCTGAACGAGCAGAGTTGCTATACGCAGCCATCGGAGACTTAGCCGAGGAATTCCGTGCCGTCATCATTCTTCGTGAAATTGAAGGATGTGACTACGAAACCATTGGAGACATACTACAAATCAACCCGGGAACCGTCCGCAGTCGCCTGCATCGAGGTCGCATGCAACTGCGAGAAAAACTGATCCCTCAGTTCAAAGATTCATCAGCCCCATGAAGGAAATGAACGAAGAACTAATTAGCGCGTATTTAGACGATGAACTTTCGCCACAGGAGCGAGAGGACGTAGAACGTGCGCTGGCACAGAACCCGGAACTGCAACAGCTGAAGGACGAGCTTCAGGCGTTGCGAGACGACTTTGATTCACTACCGGTCTATCACCATCGTGACTTGGAATCGGTCGTTAGCAGTATCGTCGGCGAGAATCTGCCTCCCGCTTCTATCGCCAAACCAACCTCCACACCCACTGCGAACAAAGCTCGTTTGTGGCTTCCTATCGCGTTTGGGCTGGCTGCCTGCCTGTTGGCAGTCATCACATTGCTACCTGACAGAAACTCTGAATCGGAGCAACTGACTATGTCCATGGCTGATCAGGCAAATCAGGCTGAGCCTGGCGAGCATCAATCGCGTTTCCTCAAACAGGAATCGGATGCCATTCAATCTGAAGGTCAGTTCGCCATGGCTGACGGAGCTGCGATGGGCGGAGGAATGGCAGGTGCAATTACGGCCAGCGACGCTCCAAACGATCTGGATTCCAGTGGCGGCTTCGGGCAGGCAAACCAGCCTGCGGCTGAAGCCAGCGAAGAAGGACAGGAACGAGCGATCGCCGACGACAATGCTGGAGCTACGGCTAATCTCATAGTCCAGTCCCGGATGGCTCCCGATCATACAATTGCCCTGACTGTTTCCCGCGATCAGCTTGAAGGTCTCTTAGCTATTATCGATCCCCCGGCGGCAAGTAAGCCGTCACCACCAGCGGTTAGCCGGATTGAAAAACCAGCCGGGGTCCCTTCTCAGCCCCAACGCAATGTACGACCGGCGGAAGCTTCGAATCAAAACGCCGATTTACGGAGCCAGACCAAAAGGCGCGCCATTGCCTATGCGGTTGAGCAGACTCCTGAGGAACTGGCCAATGTTCTCGCGAAGCTTGAAGTGCAACGCCAGCGAAAGTACCGGCTCGCAAATGAGGACGAGGATCTGGCTGAGCAAAGTCCACAGGAAAACAATGACCCGCTCGACAAAAAACCAACGCCTAAGCAACTTGAAAAGGCAAAACTACAGATCGCCAAGCTGGCTGACGCCAAACCGGATGGAAAGCTCAATGTATTGTTTCTAATTACACTTACGCCCTCGAATGCTACCGAAGAGGGTGAGCCAGCCGATGCTGTTCCGTTGCCTAACGAAAAGTAATTCAGCTGTTTTGTCGATAGGTTCTCAATTGTCGACAGGTTTTCCCCACCCTACTTAAAAGCGTCTTGCAGGTAAAAACACCGGCATTTACAGGGTAAATCACCTTCTTGTGATCCATTGCTTTTACTTTTGTTTACAGGTGCTAGTCTTATCTCTTCTCAAGACATTTGAAGCACCCAATTAAACATTAGCGATTCAGGAAGATAGACGCATGATGCAAGGCGATTTGTTTAATGACGGCAATCCTAACGAGTTTCATGGAGATGCCTCCGATTCCTCTGATTTCAACGAAGTTGGTGGAAACGCTGATCAAGGCAGTCACGGACAATTTGATATTCAGAGCGAGGAGCCTGAAGCCGCCGAACTGGAGGAGACTTCGGTATCGGCAAATTCAAATTCCCCTGCCAGTGATGGCGAATCTTTGAGCTCGGACGAAGTTCTAGAAGCATCTGTTGAAGAAGTGTCCTCTGTGGACACCGCCGTGCTAGAGCAGGAAGAAGAAGAGTTCGACGCTGAACTAGTTCGTTCAACCTCCGAACCTTTCATCAACCAATGGGAAACGCTCGTCAGCCAGACAAACTGGCAAAAGGGTGAAATCATACACCAATGGCGTGCCGCGTTAATCGATGCCGGTGCTCCTGTTCAGGAATACTCGGACGAAGCCTGGGCAAAGCACTTTTATGGATCGATTTCCGGTCAGCACGTTGGTCGACTACGCCGAGTGTTCCAACGCTTTGGCGACAGTCATCAGGAGTTTGATCATCTGTCTTGGACTCACTTTCAGGCGGCCCTCGACTGGCCCGATGCTGAAATGTGGTTAGAAGGTGCTCTTCAAAATAATTGGTCCGTTTCTTCCATGCGGGAACAGCGCTGGGAAGCGATGGGCGGAGCACCTAGCGAAAAGCCGGATGACAAGGATGTCATCTATGCTGAGCTAGACGAAGACGTAATGAAGCAGACGTCTGAAGACCAGCCTATTAAAAACGATTATGCCCCTGGCGATTCGACGATCCGTGGTGCCTATGACGAAGCATCGGCTGGAGCCGATTATTCAGCCGGACCGGACTTCGGAGACGGTGACAGTTACAATCGCCCAGAAAGCCCTGCCATCGAAGCTGCCGGACGTGAATTCGAAAATTCCGGTACCGTAGCCGTTGCACCTGAAGATGCCATTCGCCCATTTGAGAATCTGGAACTGTTACCCACAGACCTGCAAAATGCGTTGGATGAATTCAAGATTGCCATCCTCAAACACAAGGCCACAGGCTGGGAAGAAGTTGAAGCAGCTCAGGTGACCGGGCATTTGTATGCCTTGATTCAAATGGTGGAATTGCCGAGTGAACAAACCGTCCCCGTAGCGGCGGATGAAGACAAACTCGATTCGGAAGCTGTAGCACCTGAGTCAGACCCAGAAGACGATATCGCTCCGTTTTAATTTCCGCGAGCCGTGAAAGGCCGAAGGAGATCCGAAATGTCATTTACCGTTCGAACCATGACGGCCGACGATCGGCACGAAGTTGCTGAGCTCATCTACATTTCGATTAATCACTGGTATCAAACCCATGGCTGTCCGCCGATCTTTACCGGTGGTCCTGCCAATTGCAACATCTTCTTCGATGTCTATGAAGCGTTAGATCCTGGCTGTGGACTGGTCGCGGAACACAACGAAACCGGTAAGCTCATGGCGTCCTGTTTCTATCATCCTCGTCAGTACCATGTATCGCTGGGCATCATGACGGCACATCCAAATCACTTTGGGAGCGGGGCCGGCAAAGCTATTCTGCAGGCGATTATTGATTATTCCAACGATCAACAAAAACCGTTGCGATTGACTCAAAGTGCCATCAATGTCGATTCCTTTTCGCTTTACAACAAAGCTGGGTTTGTCCCTCGTCATGCCTATCAGGATATGTTTTTAGAAATCCCTGAAACAGGCTTTGAACCTCAGCCGGATGGGCTGGAGTACGTCCGCAATGCGACACTCGACGATCTCTCTGCAATGAGTGAGCTCGAATACAAGATTTCCGGCATCACCCGAGAAAAAGACTATCGTTATCTCATCGAGAATAAAGAGGGCCTCTGGGGTATGTCGGTAGCTGTCTGCCCGGAAACCAATCAGCTTTCTGGATTTCTGGGATCCTGTCACCACCCCGCTACGAACTTAATCGGCCCTGGAGTTGCCGTTAATGATCCCGTGGCTACAGCACTGCTGGCTCATCAGTTAAATCAACACGCTGGCAAGACGCCCGTGTTTTTACTGCCTGTGGAATCCGAGCAATTGGTGCAAACAGCCTATCGCTGGGGTGCGCGAAATTGTGAGATGCACTTTTGTCAGGTCTATGGAGAATTCCAGCCCTTTGATGGAGTCAACATTCCGACCTTTATGCCAGAGACGGGCTAAATCTGTGCGAGGTCGTCTGAGACCCGACTCGAGATTGGGCCGACCTTAAAAGTCGTATTCCAATCCCATATAAGCCCCATGCAAGAGAATGCTTTCGTTGCTCTGAAGTTGCGGGCTTGTGGTGAAGTTCTGTAGAGGTTGAGCAAGTTGGTTGCCCGGCAGTGCCAAACCAGTCACAGCGACCATCCTGTACCCTGCCGTAATCCGGCACCGATCGCTGCATCGATAGAGAAAACCCAAATCAATCTGACCCAGCATCGAAACATCATCTTTGGTCTGTGAGCTGTCAGCATTCAATGGCGAGGACTGGTCTCCCGCATAAACAAATCCGTCGGCTGAGCGGAATTGGGTTTGTAATGTAATTGCATTGGCAAACACACCGGCTTTGACGCCAAGGTGCCATTCCAGTTGTTGGCTTGGCTGCCAATGTAATAAGGAGCCAAGTTGAAATCCAAACAGATGATTGTCTCCCTGGCTTGCCAGCTGTAGCTCGTCCATCGATAAGGTCAAATCTTCACTGGCTTTGAAAAATCGAAAACCGGCGAAGTAGTCTAATTCAATTTGATCACTGGTTGTCGAACCACCCCAGTTAACCTCTAGGTTGTGGTACTGAAAACCACGTGCTAAGCCGATATCCTGTGCTGCGCCAACGGCATCTGTTAGCAACGTGCCATCGGCTCCGTAGCTCAGTCCATTGATATCCAATTCGGATTCGAATCCACCGGTCGGCTCATGAAGCTCGGCGGAATCGCCTGTAGTGAATAGTCCCCAATAGACGAGGTCGACTCGTTTGTCGTTTCCTAGCTGTTTGGAAAGTGATGCTTCAAAACCACCCGCCGTGTCTAAATCGGCATCCCGCGTCGTCAATAGGCTCCCAGAAGGAGTTGAGGCTAGAGACTGAGAAGCCGAGTTATCTTTTGTCATAACTAAGCCACGAAGCTGAAAGTCCCATCCGGAGACTGTAACTCCCGTGGCGCGATGATTTTCCTGATGATAAAACCTGGCATCATTTTGGACGGCGTTCAGTCGTTGGTCATGAGCTCGATTCGGAGACCATCGAGAATGAATGCGACCGGAGTCTTCCTGGCGAATGGGAGAAGGGAATGATTGTGTCAAACGCTGAGGATTGGATGGTGAACCTGGACTTAGTGGGTCTAGCTGGGCAGGTGAAGAGGGTTTTTGTCCGGCTTCAAGAGAAGTGTATGGAGCCGTGTTGGCTGCCCGCTGGGCTCTTGCCGTCCAGCCCGAATTTATAGCAAGCGGTCGAGCTGGTTCACGATAGGGGTCAAACAGTGATGGTTCGTGTTGCGAGATAGTCTCAGCAGCAAGAGTGGTGGTAAACACCACTGTCAGCAAAAGCAAAGCCTGGATAGATTGCCGCATCATATCTGTGGATCATCTCGCCTTTAAAAGGGGATTGCCAATGCGACTACAAAAACCGCATTGGCAAACAAAAACAGGGATGATACGTCTGGTAGGGGGGGTTGGCTTTGTCTGCTGAAATTGAAATCGGCCGGTTAACACTTTGTTAATTGGTCGAAACCGGAGACAATTCTCAGGTTCGTTAAATCGGCTCGCTACAATCGTTACGGCCTGTATGACACGCCTTTCCAAGTAAGTAGATCACTCAAATCCCGTCTACTCGATGCAATGCGTATAACCGATACAACCTGTAAGGCCAGCTTTACTTAAGACATCCAGGCCTGTCACCTTGAGTGATTCTCGATCCGCAGCGATTTCCGCTCATTCACAATCTACGCTGCCACGGTTATATTTGAAGATTGATGAAAATAGATTCGCCGTTATGGCTCCCTTAGGAGATTACTATCGTGGCTGACAAATACGATGTTTACCGAGAAGCTTTGGTAATGGAAGAAGATACCGTTTGGCCTGAAGGGTTGGACGTTGCTAATAAACCTACGATCCATCGCGCTCTACATGACAGCGCTGAACAGTGTGCAGCGATAGAATATGTACGGACGCACACCGGATTCTGTCGCAAAATTACTGCCTCCGCTGAAGACATTCAACGGGTGAGCTAGACTCATTTTGACCAAGAAGCAGGCTCACCTTTGACTGTTGAATCCACTACCGTTCATGTCGGCCTGGCCGAACGCAGCTACGACATTCATATCGGTTCCGATAATCTCTCTACCGTGGGTGAGCTCGTCGCCGGTCTCGATGACGTAACTCACGCGATCCTGATTACCGACTCCAATGTTCGTGAGTTGTACGGCGAGACCGTACGCAAGTCACTCTCTAGTGCCAACCTGCAAGTGGACATCATGACGGTACCTGCCGGGGAATCGAGTAAGTCGACCGGAATTGCCGAAGAGCTTTGGAAGCAACTACTCTCACTCGGCGCCGACCGCAAGTCTGTTGTCGTCGCACTGGGCGGAGGCGTTGTCGGAGACTTAGCAGGGTTTGTCGCGGCAACCTATGGGCGGGGCATACGCTTTGTACAAATCCCTACGACACTTTTGGCCACCGTGGACAGTAGCGTCGGTGGCAAAGTCGGGATCAATTTGCCTGGCGCTAAAAATATGGTTGGCGCATTCTGGCAACCACAGTCCGTACTGATTGATGTCAATGTTCTGCAAAGCCTGCCGGCACGTGATTATCATGCCGGGCTGGCAGAAGTGGTTAAGTATGGAGTCATTCAGGATGAAGGTTTCTTCAGTCGACTGGAAAACAATGTCGGCCTGATTCTCGACCGCGACCCTGAATTCATGCGGGACGTCATTGCACGTTGCTGTGAATTGAAGGCTTACGTCGTTGAAAATGACGAACGTGAAACAACAGGCCTGCGAGCGATATTGAATTACGGGCACACCTTCTGCCACGCGATCGAAGCGTGTACGGGGTATGGAACTTATATGCATGGCGAGGCCGTTGCCATCGGCATGCTCTGTGCATCTCGTTTGGCCGAATCCCTAAATCGAATCACCGCTGAAGATACGGCACGTCAGCGTGACTTGCTGGAACAACTCAACCTGCCTATCGACCTGCCCGCGGATTTTGACAGAGAGCCAATGGTCGAAGCCATGAAGAAGGACAAAAAGGCGGAGCACGGAAAGATTCGCTTTATCCTGCCGTCACGCATTGGCCATGTCGAACTGGTCGATGATGTCGAGGACGCACTAGCACTTGCCGCATTCAATTAACGGGCATTCAGGCCAAATTCCACTATGAGAAAATTACACACCTTTGAGCAGGAGTTAGATGCCAACCGGTTTACCGCCGTGTTGACCGTCAATCAGGTGGAAGCTCAGGTATTGCGGAGCAAAGACAATCAATGGGATCTGTGGATCATTGATGAAGATGCTATAAATCAAGCCCGCAAATTACTCGGCGAATATCAATCGAACCCCGATTCACCACAGATTCAGATGGCTTTGGCCAAGGCCAAGAAAATTCAACAGCAGTTGAAACAGGAAAAAGCCGAACGCATTAAGCAAGCCAAAAAGATTGAAGTGCGAACGCAGTTCCGCGACCCCCATAACATGATGGCGGCGATGCAGCGTAAGGACACGTTGACTCGCAAAATTATCTTGTTATGTGCAATCGTCTTTGGCGCCAGTCTGGTGTTCCAATCACAAGACGGCTCTCAGGAAAATTTCGTTAGAAACGCTTTAGAAACACGTGACAGCTCTTCAAGAGTTCCTGTTGAAGCAAGCGTACTCGAAATCCGATTCCAACAAATCTCCCAGGGGCAGATTTGGCGGCTGATTACGCCTGTATTCGTGCATGGGTCAGGTCACGAATTCCTCTTCGACTTCCTGCACATCTTCTTCAATATGTATTGGATGTACTGGCTTGGTACGCGACTCGAGATTCAATTTGGCGTAAAGACTTATTTGGGACTTTTTCTGATCGCTGGAGTCGCGAGTGTTCTAGTGCCATTACTCACGCCAGGCTCCGGTCTACTGGGAATCCGTGGGCTTGGAGGCAGCCCGGTGGTAGGTATGTCCGGTGTCGTTTTTGGCGTCATCGGTTTCGGCTGGTGCAAAATGAAGATGAAGCCATCGGTCGGAATGCTCATCACGCCGTTTGTACTCATGTTTTCGATTGGCTGGATGTTGTTCGGCATCGTCTCCGCAAGTTCTTCTCAGGAGACCGGATACATTAGCTCGATAAGCCATCTCGCACACCTGGTGGGGCTACTTACAGGTGCGATGTACGCCTTTGTTCATACCAAGCTCGGTAAATAGAGAGAGTCACAATGAAGCCAGATGTTCAGGGCAAGCTGGTCATCATAAGCATCTTTGGTGTGGCAATTGCCATGAGCATCTATGCCTGGTGGCATAATATTCACACGGGCAATCAAGTCATCGAGTTCTTTGGTGTCGAAAATGCCACACGATTACGACACGCTGATTCCATCGAGCTATTCATCCTTGATAAAGCCACCGATGGACAAGGCAAAGAGCAATTGAGTACATCAGCAGGCTCTAGCTCTGTTCGATCGAAACAGAATATCACGAATACACCCGGCATGGTTCATCTGCGACACATGTTTATTCAGGATCACACCTATCGATGGGATCAGGGAGCTCCAGAATTGCCTCCGAGGTGGGCCTTTGCTTTACGATTCAAAGATTCGTCTGGAACCACCACGTTAGTTTTCGCTCCTGCCAATTACGTTGTAGAGCACGTGGAATCCGGGAAGCTACTATTAATGGGTGACTTACTAGACAACCTGATCCGTTACCTGACCGAAAGCAAATTAATAACTCTCGACGACGTTACTGAACCCTAACTTCTTAGCGAACTTACCACGTGGATATTTATTCTCCAGCCAATGACGACAAGTATCAGCACGGCGATGCTCCTCAAGGAGAGGGGCTTGCTGATGATGTTATTATCAGCCCTGATACACAGCGTGAAAATCGTATTCCTCCGAATCAGGCCCGTACTCGTAAATGGCCTGTACTGGATGCCAGTGGTACGCCTTCCATCCCTGACAATTGGGAACTGAAAATCTTTGGCTTGGTAGACAATCCACTAACGCTTTCCATGGAAGCATTTCAAGCCGAACCTCGGGTGAAGGTCTTTGCGGACTTTCACTGTGTCACACAATGGTCGCGTCTGGGCAATCTATGGGAAGGAGTTTCCAGTCTTCATTTATTAGAGCGAGCAGGCATTCAAGACTCAGCCAAGTACGTTATTCTGCACGGCTATGATAACGGCTGGACCACCAATCTTCCGCTCGAGGATTTCCTCCAGGCTGACGTGCTTCTGGCCGACCTGCATGATGGGCAGCCAATCGATGCGGACCATGGTGGACCGGTCCGAGCCATGGTGCCTCAGCTGTATGCCTGGAAAAGTGCAAAATGGGTTTGTGGTATCGAACTTGTAGCCGAAGATCAGCCAGGCTATTGGGAGCGTGGTGGTTACCATAACCACGGTGATCCCTGGAAAGAAGAACGCTGGGGTCGTTCTTAATTCGACTCGCTAATCCTGAGTCGCCCAGAAACCTCCACGAGCGTGGTCATATTGCGCTTCCTGTCCACGGTGGTCCAGTTTCAATTGGCCATCTCGGTAGACTTCCGTGCCCATCACGTAGGTTCGCACGGCCCAGCCTTGTAGGGTGACCCCATTCCAAGGCGACCACTTACACTTGGTTTGCTGGTCTTCGTTACGAATTTCCTTCCGCAGGTTCATATCAACCAACGCCAAATCTGCGTCGTAACCCACTTCAATCCGACCTTTGTTCACAATGTCCCAAACTCTGGCTGGCGCGTCACACATCCATGACACCACTTGCTGCAAGGTGCAGTTGCCCTGATTAACTTCATTAAGAATGAGGGCCAGCGAGTTCTCAACAGCTGGCAACCCGGAGGGTGATGCAGGATAGCCCTGAGCTTTTTCTTCCAGTGTGTGAGGAGCATGGTCCGTGGCGATCACCTGAATTCGGCCCGCATGCAACGCCTCCCACAATTTGGCATTATCTTCCGCATGTTTGATTGAAGGGTTCATCTGGATCAGATTGCCGAGACGATCGTAGTCATCCACGTTGAAAAACAAATGGTGAGGACAAGCCTCTGCTGTAATCAATCCACCAAAGTCGCCCAGGAAGTCCGCTTCGATTCCGGTCGAGACATGCAGTACATGAAACCGATGGTTGTGTCGCTGTGCCAAATCAATCGCTCGTCGGGTGGCGATAACAGCCGCTTCATAATCTCGAATTCTGGAGTGATCGCGGACGTCTGTTGTGCCGGCGTACTTTTCCTTATTCGCTCGTACTGTTGTTTCATCTTCACAATGGGCGGTGATGGGCAAAGTGGTTAAAGCAAAGATTCGCTCCAATGCTTCCTGTTCATCGACAAGCAGGTTGCCGGTGCTCGAACCGATAAAGATTTTAATGCCCGGCGTACGATGAGCCCGGCTCAGCTCTTCCGCATTTTCCGGAGTGGCTCCAATGTAGAAGCCATAATTCACCATACTGTTTTGAGCACCGAGAGCGAGTTTGTCTTCCAACAACTCTTGCGTAATCGCATTAGGAATCGTGTTGGGCATTTCCAGAAAGGTTGTCACGCCACCGGCGGCACAAGCTCGGCTGGCATGAGTCAGGTCTTCTTTATGAGTTAAACCCGGTTCTCGAAAATGAACCTGATCATCAATCACGCCCGGAATGAGATGCAGGCCTTCCGCGTCTACAACCTCATCCGCCGTGGTGGCAATGGACGGGTCAATCGCGGCAATCTTGTCGTCTTCAATTAGAACGGAAACCTGAGCGATTTCCTTGGGCAGTACAACCTGTGCATTCTTAATCAGCGTCTTCATAGCATTCCTGTCATCCCTCTACACTCGAGGCTGACAGCGCACGGTCAATCAAGGCGCGACACAGCCTAGAGCTTAACTCCAAATTCCTTCTCTGCTCTTATTCTTAACGCTTGCTGAAAGTAGGGGAAAGGGTAGCGTGAGTGTTTCTTTCTGGCATATGAATAGATACCCAGAACCATAGAAACTGGAAGGATACGTTTCTCTACCAGTGTAGCAACTCGTTCGATAAAAAGGTGCTCGGTAGGCTTCCGAGCTTTCAGTCCTGCTTTGAGCTGATCAACGAGCGGAGCGATATCAGCCGCCCAGACCTGCCCAACCGTTGCAAAACCTGTCAGACAACCTGCGATAAATATTCGTCGCTTCATGTTGGAATTCCTACAAAAACTAGAATCACACCTTCCATTCGTTCGGCGATTTGTACTTCATCGCCGGTGGTAATGACAAGGCCATTTCCAGCATCACCTCGACTGGCAGAACATCGAAACCCTCAGGTTTTAGATCGTATTCTTACGCGTAGTTACTACTAATTGGGGGCTCAGTACCGATTCTTTGGTAAGAACCAACGAAATTCCTAATTTACTTCGATTGACCCAGTATAAATGCACGATTTATACTATTAGTTGGGCCTGTTTCCCTAGAAGTGGTACGCTTCGGTGTGGAATCGAGGCAATGAATTCAAAACATACAACGAGTGGTTGTGTTGAAGGAGGTGACCGAATGTTACGCATTCCCGGTCAAGCTGGTAAAGATAATTGTGATAAGGGCGTAGGCCCTAGCCGTCGTGATATTCTCCGCGTTGGTGGTTCTGCCATGATGGGCATGTCCCTGGGGCAGATGATGGAGCTTCAGAGCGCCAAAGCCAATAACGAAACCACTGGTGGCGGTCCTGGCTGGAACAAAGCCAAGAGCGTGATTCTGGTTTACCTACAGGGTGGCCCAAGTCATCTGGATCTATGGGATCCTAAAGACGATGTGCCTGATAATGTGCGTAGTGTTTTTAAACGCATTCCTACCAAAGTGCCAGGAATGGACGTCACTGAAAACCTGCCCAAGCTGGCGCAGATCACTGACAAGCTCACCATGATTCGCTCCATGAGTTACACGCCTGTCGGGCTGTTCAATCACACAGCTGCGATCTATCAGATACACACAGGTTACACCGCCGACAAAGTTAGTCCTTCCGGTCAGCTCGAACCTCCGACTCCGAAAGACTTCCCTAACTTCGGTAGTAACATCATTCGTATCAAACCTCCGGAAGTCCCAATGCTTCCATTCGTGATGATGCCACGACCACTTCAGGAAAGTAATGTTGTTAACAAATCCGGTACTGCTGGATTCCTGGGACGTGCTTATGATCCTTATTACTTGTTCCCACCAGGATCTGACCTGGACCAAAGCAAGATGGATAAGATCAACGTCGACGATCTTCAGTTGCGTAAAGAAGTTTCGACCGGTCGTTTAGATCGTCGAGCTCGCTTACGAGATCTAATCAATCAGGGCATGCCACAAATTGATAAGGCAACGAAAGATTACGGCCTGAACGAATACTACGATTCAGCAATGAATCTCATTAGCTCGGGTCGCGCTCGAGACGCTTTCGACCTAACGAAAGAATCCAATGCGACACGTGACCGTTATGGCCGAACCACCTTTGGTCAAAGCTGTCTGCTGGCTCGCCGTCTTGTCGAAGCCGGGACTCGCGTTGTCGAAGTCATTTGGCCGAAAGTTGCCAACTCCGATCGCCATTCGTTCGACGTACACGTCGGCCTTTCAGGTCGTATGAAGAACGAATCGGGACCGATGCTCGATGCGGGTCTTAGTGGTCTGATTGGTGACCTGGATGAACGTGGAATGCTCGATGACACGCTTGTTGTTGCCATCGGCGAATTTGGCCGTAGCCCGCAACGCGGTGTCAGTACATCAGGGAATTCCAATAGTGATGACGGACGTGACCACTGGCCATACTGTTATACAGCTATTGCTGCGGGTGCCGGAGTGAAACGTGGATTCGTCTACGGTGAATCTGATAAAACCGGTTCTGCCCCATTACGTGATCCGGTACACCCAACAGAAATGCTGGCAACGATGTACCACAGCGTTGGGATTAACCCGAATTCGATCGTTTACAATCACTTGAATCAGCCTCGTGAACTCGTCAAAGCTGATCCCGTGACCGCGATCTTTAGCTAACCAAACAAAAACCCCCGAGCCATTGAATGCCTTCAAAGCTCGGGGGTTTTTTATGCGCTCTTAAGCTCCAAGGCTTAAGCTGTTTCGCCGTTAGGCTCGGTCCTGCAAAGCGACGACACTCATGCCTTCTTCCCGCAATGCTTCCATTGCTTTAACGGCTGCTTCGGCTGCCTGAATAGTCGTAATGCAGGGAACCCCATACTGCACGGCAGCCGCTCGAATTTTTCCTTCGTCGGTGCGTGCGCCTTTGCCATTGGGCGTGTTCATCGCTAATGTCACTTCTCCATCGATCAGATGGTCGATCAGGTTAGGATGTCCTTCGGCAATTTTCTTCACTCGCTGTACCGGGATACCAACTTCCTCAATAGACGCCGCGGTACCTTCGGTGGCCATCAGCGTAAAGCCAAGTGCATACAAACGCTTCGCCAGATCTTTAATAATCTCTTTGTGACGCTGGGTCACGCTGAGGAAGATATTGCCTTCCTTGGGAAGAATAATACCTGCTCCTAATTGGCTCTTGGCAAAGGCAATCGAGAACCTTTCGCTAGAACCCATGACTTCCCCGGTGGATCGCATTTCCGGTCCAAGAATAATATCGACACCGGCAAATTTACGGAACGGGAAGACACTTTCTTTGACGGAGACATGTCCTGGAATCGGAGCGGCTTCAATGCCGAGTTCATCCAGAGTCTTACCGGTCATCACCTGAGTAGCAATCTTGGCGACTGGGAAGCCAGTCGCTTTAGCAACAAACGGTACAGTACGACTTGCTCGTGGATTAACTTCCAGCACATAGATTTTATGCTCGTCCTCTTCCCGCTTAACCGCGAATTGGATATTCATCAGGCCGCATACCTGTAATTCCATCGCGAGCGAAACGGTGGCCTTTCGAATTTCTTCAATGACAGGCCCAGGTAGACTATACGGAGGAATCGCACACGCCGAGTCACCTGAATGTACTCCGGCTTCTTCGATGTGCTCCATAATGCCGGAGACGACAACTCGGTTGCGATCACAAATGGCATCAACGTCGACTTCCGTGGCATCTTCGAGGAACTTGTCGATCAGGACAGGCTGGCCCTGAGCCACGACAAAGGCCTCCGCAACGAATCGTTCGAACTGGGCATGATCATAACAGATCTCCATCGCTCGACCGCCCAATACGAAACTCGGACGAACCAATACCGGGTAACCGATCTCAGCCACTTCCAGTCGAGCTTCTTCCATGTTGCGGGCAATCCCGTTAGGCGGTTGATGTAGCCCGAGCTTGTTTAACAGCTGCTGGAATTTTTCGCGGTCTTCCGCGGCTTCGATCGTATCCACGGTTGTACCAATAATCGGTACACCGGCATTCTGTAGGCCACGAGCCAGGTTGAGTGGCGTCTGACCGCCAAATTGTACAATCACACCGTCTGGCTGTACGCGATCGCAAATGTTTAATACATCTTCAATCGTCAATGGTTCAAAAAACAGTAGATCACTGGTGTCATAGTCCGTACTGACGGTTTCAGGGTTCGAGTTCACCATAATGGACTCGATTCCCATTTCTCGCAGAGCAAAGCTGGCATGACAACAACAGTAGTCAAACTCGATCCCCTGGCCGATTCGGTTTGGCCCGCCTCCAAGGATCATGATCCGCTTTTTACCCTCTGGCTTTTCCGGGGCTTCGTTCTCTTCTTCATAAGTCGAGTAGTAATAAGGCGTATAGGCTTCAAACTCAGCAGCACAGGTGTCAACGGATTTGAAGACAGGAATCACGCCCTTCTCTTTACGCCATTGACGAACAGCAATTTCGCTGGTGTTTAGTAGCGTTGCGATCTGACGGTCTGAATATCCGTTTTGTTTGATTCGTTTGAGCAGTCGCTGATCGATGTTGTCTATCGAACCACAGGCAACGATCTCTTCTTCGATTTCTACCAATTCGTAAAGCTGATCAAGGAACCAGGGGTCTATATAGGTAATCTCGAACAACTGTTCCGGTGTATAGCCGGCTTTGATTGCATATCGCAAATACCACGCGCGTTCCGAGTTCGGAATGCTCAGTTTCGATCGAATTTCTTCATCGCTGGGCTGCTCATCCGTTCCCCATAGATCTTTACCGTCGCACCCAAAACCAAAGCGGCCGACCTCGAGTCCACGCAATGCCTTTTGGAAAGACTCTTTAAATGTCCGTCCAATGGCCATGGTCTCACCAACACTCTTCATTTGTGTCGTGAGAGTCGAATCTGCTTCCGGGAACTTCTCAAACGCAAAGCGAGGAATCTTCGTGACGACATAGTCGATCGTGGGCTCAAAGCAGGCGAGCGTCTCACGAGTAATGTCATTCTTCAATTCGTTCAGGCTGTATCCAACGGCTAACTTCGCGGCGATCTTCGCGATTGGGAAACCCGTTGCTTTACTTGCCAGGGCACTGGAGCGACTTACTCTCGGATTCATTTCAATCACGATCATTCGGCCATCGTCCGGATTGATCGCAAACTGAATATTCGATCCACCTGTTTCAACACCAAGTTCACGAATCACCGCAAGCGATGCATCTCGCATTCGCTGGTACTCTTTATCGGTCAACGTTTGAGCTGGAGCCACGGTGATCGAGTCACCCGTGTGAATTCCCATCGGGTCGAAGTTTTCGATGGCACAGATAATGACGACGTTGTCATCCTTATCCCGCATCACTTCCATTTCATATTCTTTCCAGCCAATGATGGACTCTTCCACCAACACTTCCGTCACTGGAGACTGATCCAAACCGCTGCGAACGAGCGTATCAAACTCTTCACGGTTATAGGCAATGGCCGACCCTGCTCCACCCATCGTAAATGAGGGGCGAATGACCGCGGGCAATCCAATCTCACCAAGGAAGCCCCGAGCTTCTTCAATCGTGTGAACCGTTTGGCCATGACAAACATCCAGGCCAATCTTTTCCATCGCCACCTTAAATTGGTCACGCTCTTCTGCTTTGGCAATCACCGCTGCATTCGCAGCTATCATCTCGACGCCATGTTTTTCGAGCACGCCGTGGCGGTCCAAATCCATTGCTACATTGAGACCGGTTTGCCCGCCAAGCGTTGGCAGCATGGCGTCGGGCTTCTCTTTGGCAATAACTTTTTCAACCATCTCCCAGGTTAAAGGCTCGATATACGTTCGATCCGCGACAGACGGGTCCGTCATAATCGTCGCTGGATTGGAGTTAACCAACACAACCTCGTAGCCTTCTTCACGTAAGGCTTTACAAGCCTGTGTTCCTGAATAATCAAATTCACATGCCTGACCAATCACAATCGGTCCGGATCCAATAAGCAAAATCTTTTTAATGTCGTCGCGACGTGGCACCGGCTATTACTTTCTGTGTCTATGATTCAATTGAAGCTGGTTCAATATCCGCGCTTTCTTCCTTCTATAATTGCCCTCGGGCAGCTCCTGATCACTGTGTAGTCTCGTCCTCAAAAAAACGTTCCACACAGTTCTCGACAGAATTAGCGCATAAAATTTCCTGATTTTATCCCGCCGGATACCCTTTTAGCAAGCGGCCCAAGGTTAATTTTACAAGTTCGAGGACGCTATTCCCTGATGGCCCTCTGACTCGCCGCTCGTTGACAGTCCAGAAGCTCGTATCTAGCATGAACACTTCCTAACCTCCTTTTCCTCAGCATGTAAGAGTAGTCGTGGCCAGTCCTTCAAGATCAGGCGTTTTTGCGAAAGATACCGATAGTCGAGTTGAGCTTTTTACTGAGAGCATCAGCTTTGACGCTCGCCTCTATGCGCACGATATCCAGGGCTCGATCGCCCATGCCCAAATGCTTGAAAAAGTCGGGATCTTGACTGAGGAAGAACGTCAGGCAATCGAATCCACGTTGCTGGAAATCAAACAAGACATCGAAGACGGCAATTTTACAACTTCGATTTCTCTTGAAGACATCCACATGCATATCGAGAAGATGCTGATCGATAAGCTGGGAGACACCGGGCGAAAACTACATACAGGACGCAGTCGAAACGATCAGGTCAGTACAGACTTCCGATTATGGATTCGAGATGCACTCGATCGCGTCGATCAGTTGCTGCTGCAGCTACAGCAAGCGTTTGTCGGGCGATGCGATCAGGACTTCGAAACGATCATTCCCGCATACACACACCTGCAACGAGCCCAGCCAGTGCTGGCCTCTCATTACTGGCTTGCGTATTGTGAAAAATTTCAGCGAGATCGTGAGAGGATTGCTGATTGCCGAAAGCGACTCAATGTCTCTAGCCTCGGTGTTGCCGCTCTGGCCGGCACGTCCATTCCCATTGACCGGCAAGATACCGCTGAACGATTGGGATTTGCAGATGTGGCTGCCAATAGCCTGGACGTCTCGAGCGATAGAGACTTCGTGCTGGAATCAGCCTTTGCACTGTCTGTGATATCGACCCATTTAAGTAGCTGGGCCGAAGAGTGGATTCTGTGGAAAACAGTCGAGTTCGATTTTATCGATCTTCCACACGACTTCTGCACCGGGTCTTCTATCATGCCCCAAAAGATTAATCCGGATATTCTCGAACTAGTGAGAGGCAAAACAGGCCGAGTCATCGGCAGCCTGCAAACACTATTGGTGCTCGTCAAAGGTCTACCTCTGGCTTACAACCGAGATCTCCAAGAAGATAAGCCCGCCTTATTTGATGCCTTTGATACGGTGGAAGCCTGTCTCGATATTGCCGCTCCGTTGGTAGAAGGAGCTCGTATCAAAGTGGACAGCATCAATGCGAGACTCGAAAAAGGTTTCCTAGATGCCACTTCGTTGATGGAATATCTAATCCTCAATGGCATCCCCCAACGGACTGCACACCATATGGTCGGCTCGCTGGTTGGATTGGCGACTGAAAACAACACGACTCTAGCTGAACTTCCTTTAGAGGAGTTCCAAAAGCTTTCGCCCGATTTGGACGAAAAGATATATGGAGTACTAGGTGTGAAAAACGCCATAGCAGCATTCAAAAGCTATGGTTCTACCGCACCTGACCAGGTTAAATCCCAGATTTCCGCTTGGAAAACACGTTTGGGACTCTAGCCTAACCCCTCATAACTCCTTTATTTTTAATGACTTACAACAATTGTGTCGCTGTGCGCGCAATATCGTGGTAAGTTGCGGCTATTGGGTGGTTTAGGTTATGTTTAGCGACTCCATTAAACAGCGATTCAACACTGGTATCTTCAACACGAAGGCCTTTTTGTGTCTCGTAACGCTGATTTGCGGTATTTTTTCTGAAAATATTTTTGCTCAAAACAACCCTTTTGGAGCACCCGCGGCCCAGCCTGGAGGAGCAAATCCAGCAGCGCCGGGGGGCAATATCGCCGCGGATCCACTAGCTGATGAGACCAATCTGATCATCCGGCAGTTGTTAATTGAAGACCCCAACACGCCGCTAGAACTTGCCGATGCGATTCGACTTTCGGTTCAGCTGGGACGTACTGACATCGCCCGTCGATTTATCAAAAAGTTTGATACTCTGATGCCCTCGCCCAAGGAATGCTCTGACATCCAGCGTTCGTTGAACTCGGCCTTCTTATATGAAATAGCTACGCATTCGAAACTGCAGCCTGATGGAGATCGGTTCGTCGCAACAATACGCTCGGGGGCCATTGAATACCTGCGGGATGACGCCCGTGTTGCTCGACTGATCCTTGATCTTGGAAGTGACGATTCTTTCGTACGTCGCCGAGCCACCACTGAATTGAGAGCATCTAATGTTAATGCTGCGGTGGCACTGGGAATTGCCTTAGGCGATCCTGCTCATGAGGATTATTACCCCGCTGTTGAAACGGCGTTGGTGGGCATGGGTGATGTTGCCGTAGAACCGACGATTGGATTTTTAGGCGTTGATGACCCCGATCACAAAGCACGAATCATATCTGCGTTGGGGCGTCTGGGAGCGATTCGAATTGCTGATCGGATTGTTGCATTCACGATCAACGAACCGGCAGATTCACCTGTCGGAGCTGCTGCTCGCAAGGCTATTACGCGAATTGTGGGAGTACTTCCCTCTCAAGCGGAAGCAGCACAGTTTCTAAAGCAACAATTTGGCCGCTATCTTGAAGGCGACCTAATGCTTCCTCAGGATAGTCAGGGGCGGCTTTTGCTTTGGACCTATGACAGTGAACAGGGTACGGTGGTTCCCGAGCTACGAGACTCACGTATTATCAGTCTGGCCTACGCTACCGTTGTCGCTCGAGATCTCTACAGCCTGGACTTGGAAAACGCTGAATACAAACAGCTCTTCCTCCGAAGCGTATTGGAATCCAGTAAAGTTCTCAATGGAGTGAATCAGCCACTAAGTCAGGGCACACATGATTTAATTAGCCAGGAAAGTCCGTCGTACGTTCTCGAATTATTAGAACACTGTCTTGAAACCCAGCACTATCCTGCCGCCGTGGGCGCCGCCGAGGTGCTGGGGGATATCGGAGATGAAAGCCTTCTATACTCCACAACCGGCCGCCCCACTCGCTTGATTCAGGCATTAAACAACCCTAGCCGGCGAGTCCGCTTTGCCGTTGCTAATGCTATTTTCAAATTGAACCCGACACGCCCTTTCCCCGGTAGCAGTTATGTCTCCGGGGCTGCAGCCTATTTCATTCAAACAGCAGGGACTCGCAAAGCCATCGCTGCGGACGTTAAACCTGACCGTTCTCTTAAATGGGCTGGCCTGTTATCGCAGGCCGGGTTTGAGGGCGAACGGGTGTTAACCGGCAAGGACTTAATTAAACGAGCTCAGCAAAACCCTGATTGCGAGTTTATTCTGCTAGGCGAAGCCATTCAAAATCCTGGCCTCAATGAAACCGTTTACTCTCTTCGTAATGACCCGCGGACGGCGAACATCCCCATCGGCATTATCATCGACGATATTCCCAATTTGGATATTGAGTTTGCCCGTGTCGTCGAAGAGAGTGTTACCGGGAAAGACGAAAACGGCTTCTTTAAAAACCCTGTGTTGCACCGAGCGGAGATCGCAACGAATCCTGCTTACAAACTTCGCTCGATTAAGTACGACATTGGAACACTCGAGAAGTCGACCCAGGAAGAAAGTACAAAAACGCTTCCATCGATCGAGGGCAATAAAGACCGCTCGCGTGCCCAACGATTGGCAGATGTCGATCCGCTTACTTTCGCTTTATTTGAGCCACAAACGGCTGATCAAACCCTTTTTCAAACACGCCGCCTTCGACAAGCCGTTGCGTTTCAGGCAATCACGGTCGATGAGCGATTAGCTCAAGCCAATACCTGCCTAAAGTGGTTTGGTACGATTCTGGCGGATCAGTCCAAGTACGGTTTTTATAATCCTGTCCGCCATCAACAGCCCATGATTGACGCGTTGTTCTTCCCACTCCTTTGCCAGCCCGCCACCGAGGCTCTGGCCAACGTCCCAACTTCCGAAGCACAAAAGGCGCTATTAACACTTGCCAGTCAGAATACTGAAATCCTTGAAAACCGAAAACTGGCTGCTGTTGCGTTTGGCAAACATGTTGAACAAAATCGCCTGCTGCTAACTCGCGGTGAGATCGAGCAACAATATGAGCTCTACAACAAGAACATCGATGGCCTCCAGGAAGAGCTCGATATCCTCGGCGGACTCTTGGATTCTATTGAAGCTCCGACCATGCCGATTCGTGTGAGTTCTGACGAATAACCTCATTCAACCGCATACTCAGCTTTTTAGATGTTGTTACAATCAAGATTATCAGGCGGGGCTAAGCCAGTAGGGGTTGGCCAACTTTTCTTTTGTCCTGGAGCCATTGTTTAAAGTCATGGCTACATCCGAGCCATTTGGATCATCCGATGAGTCTTCCGGTTTTTTGAACCGGACGTCTGCAGGGAATTCCCCCGACTCATTTGCCATCGATGGAATTATTGGTTCCAGCCAGGCGATGCAACAGGTCTACCAACTGACTCAACAAGTTGCAAAAAGTGATGCCTCCGTTTTACTGTTGGGTGAAACCGGAACTGGTAAGGAATTGATAGCCAATGCTATTCACCAACTCAGCAATCGGGACAACGGACCGTTTGTCAAAGTCAACTGCGGAGCATTGAGCGAGAGCCTTCTCGAAAGCGAACTCTTTGGACACGTAAAAGGATCGTTTACGGGAGCGGTTAGCAATCGCACGGGGCGGTTTGAGGCGGCTCATTCAGGGACCATCTTCTTAGACGAAATTAATTCCACCACGCTGCAACTTCAGGTCAAGCTATTACGTGTCCTGCAGGAACGAGAATTTGAGCGTGTTGGTGACACGCAAACCATCAGCATTGATACGCGGGTGATCGCGGCAAGTAACCGTGATCTCATGGATGAAGTCAACGAGGGCCGCTTTAGAGAGGATGTCTACTGGCGATTGAATGTTGTGCCCATTGAAATTCCACCTCTGCGAGACCGCCGCGAAGACATCCCTCAGCTCGTGACGTTTTTCCTAAATCACTACAACGAAGCTTACGATCGGTATGTCGTCCACATCTCGAAAGATGTATTCACCGCGCTTCAGCAATATCACCGGCCGGGAAATGTTCGCGAACTTCAAAACTATGTTGAACGGGCTGTCGTGATGGCCACCGGTGACGAGTTCACCATGAATCTGCTGCCTCCTTCTGTGCTGGGGAATGACCCTAAACCAGTAAAACCAAGAGGGGGTAAGCCCGTAGATTTACGCGATCTGAACATCATGCTGGTAAAACAGGGGCTACAGGACCTGAACCCCACAGATGGAAATCTACACGCCAAGTTGGTGGAAAGTCTCGAACGAGAGCTCATTCATCAGGTTTTACTGGCTTGTGGTGGTACTCAAACCAAAGCCGCTGCCATGCTGGGCATCAACCGAAATACTCTACATAAAAAAATCAAAGAGCTTGGACTCGATCAGCACGAATAAACGCTCGGAATAGCGGCTCCGAGGTACCAGTTATAACGACTGTGTCAGACATACGTGGTTTTGCGAAACGAATCCGGTTTGCTTTAATTTTGCCCACTTCACTAGGTTGGCCCCTACGGGATAAAATTAACCGTAGCAGGATGGATTCTCTATTACGACCTTTGGCAAACGGCTTGCCGAAGATGCTTCCAATTTAACTTTTGGTACTCGATCGAGATGAATGGCCCCGACGCCAGCTGGATGACAAAAATATCGTTGTCCTGCTTTGCTTTTAGTTATGCCATCGCGATGATTTTGGAAATCTCGCGTCTATTCTTCCGTGCGCCTGTTCGAATTCTAATCATCCTCGGGCTCACCATTGCCGGCATCTTCGCCCACACCGTTTATCTGTGGCTCAAATTCCAAAAGGATTTTAGTGGCGGTACTCCAATGTCCAGTTGGTACGACTGGTGCTTAATGGTTTCACTCGCCGTTGCTATCACTTACGCAATCATAGCCATCAAGAAAAATGAGAATTCTGTTGGCATCTTTTTCCTACCGCTGATCTTGTTGCTGATTCTGGTTGCACTGTTCGTCAAAGACCAGGAAGCGTTTACTCAATCCGAAGCAACGAATGTTTGGGCTGTCACCCATGGTATCTCATTACTGTTAGGTACTTCGGCCATGATTGTCGCCTTCATCGCCGGCGTGATGTACTTAGTTCATGCTTTCCGTTTGAAGAAGAAGCTTCCACCTCGCAGCGGCTTCCGCTTGCCAAGTTTGGAATGGCTACAACAGTGCAATCGCCAATCGCTGTTTTATGCAACGGGACTTATCGCTGCCGGGCTTGTTTCCGGTGTCATCATGAATGTCCTCAAGAGCACAGAAAACCAGACGGGGATCCCCTGGACCGACTCTGTCATCATTTCCTCTGGAGTGTTGCTGGTTTGGCTAGTTACCGTCACCGTTTTCGAGGCCGTTTACAAACCAGCTCGGCAGGGTCGAAAAATCGCTTATTTGACCTTAGCCAGTTTTGTGTTCTTAGCGCTCGTCCTTAGTTTTGTGTTTATGGCCGAACATGCGAGTCAGACCGATGGCGTGTCTGCACTGCGGGAGGTGTTGTCATGAAACTACAAATGATCGGATGTAGCCATCACCACACCGACGTCGCTTTCCGCGAGAAGCTTGCGTTCCAACCCAATCAGGTCGTTGAAGCGTTGGCCAAAATGCGAACTGTCTTTCCGCAGACAGAAGCGGTGTTATTGTCCACCTGTAATCGAGTGGAAATCTACGCGGCGGCTGAAAACGAAGAAGACTGCCCCAGCGCCCAACAGCTAATCAACTTTGTTGCCAACTATCATGGGCTGGATGTCGCTGAGATTGCCACCGACTTACGTTCGCTCGATGGCGAAGATGCAATCCACCACCTATTTACCACCGCTGCCAGCCTCGACAGCATGGTGATTGGCGAGGCGCAAATCCTTTCCCAGGTAAAGCAGGCATATGACATGGCTAACGAGGGGGAAAACACCGGGCCACTTACACACTCGTCATTCCAAGCGGCAATGCGTGTTGCCAAGCGCGTTCAAACCGAGACCGAGATTCATCGTAAGCGTGTTAGTATTCCCTCTGTAGCCGTGGCTGATTATGCAAGTCAGTTCTTCGAACGATTTGATGACAAAGTCATTTTGGTTATCGGTGCTGGCGAGATGGGAGAAGAAACTCTCCAATATCTGATCGATAAAAACGCTCAAGACGTGCGAATCATTAACCGCAATCACCAACGAGCGATTGATCTGGCTCAGCGAACCACCGGTAAGGCCGTTGAGTGGGACAAGCTTAATGACTTGCTTGTAGAAGCCGACCTCATCGTGAGTGCTACAGGGGCCACTGAGCCCATTATCACCGCGGAGTCCTTTCAGACGATTTCCGAACGTCGCTTCCAAAAGCCACTGTTTATTCTTGACCTGGCTGTCCCTCGGGATATTGACCCTAAGCTAGCCGACTTTTTGGGCGTCTATCTGTATTCCATTGACGACCTACAACAGGTTTGCGATCGCAATCGTAAAGCACGCGAACGCGAATGGCCCAAAGCAGAACAGATCATCGAAGAAGAAGTCTCTCGGTTCATGACCGATCTTTACCGTCGCGTCACCGGGCCTTGGATTGGTCGGCTCAAACAACAGGCTAATGAAATCAAAGCTGCTGAGCTAGAAAGACTACTCAATAAGCTTGGGGATCTTGGTGACGATCCAAAAATTCGTAAGGAGCTGGACGTCACTTTGGGTAGAGTTGTCAACAAACTACTGCACCCGCCACTTGAATCCCTCCGTGAAGATGTCAATCCGGAAGAGGGCCCTGGTCTACTCGATGCCCTGAAGAAGCTTTTCCAGCTCAAAGATTAGTTAAGCCGCCAGCTCTTCATCGTCTCCCGGACAATCCAGAGATTCTTCGTCTTCTTCCTCTTGGGCAAATTCGTCCACTTCGACAAGCTCGTCTACTTCTTCCACAGCATCTGTTTCATCGGTAGGTTCGGATTCGCTCGAATCGTCCTGTAAGTGGCTCGTCTCCAGACTATCCTCTTCTGCCTTATCGTCCACAGGTTCTATCGCGACCTCCGGTAAATGAATTTCTGGAAGTTCCTCAAGCGAGTTTAGCCCGAACGTCTCTAGAAACGTCTTCGTGGTTGCATAGAGAAAGGGGCGCCCCAGGTCTTCACTACGGCCACTAATGCGAACAAGTCCTCGCTCCATAAGTTGACGAATCACTTCTCCACAACCCACGCCACGCACTGCCTCTACTTCAGCTCGTAACACTGGCTGCCGATAAGCAACAACCGATAATGTTTCGATCACAGGGGTACTAAAGCGAATCGGAGCCGGCGTTGATTCGAGACGTCGAACCCATGAACTATAGGCCTGCTTGGTTAGCATCCGGTACCCGCCCGCGATTTGTTCGATTCGAAACGCCTGGCCCCGAAAATCATACTGCTCGTTTAGCTTGCCAATGAGCGTTCTCGTTTCTCGACCGTCTTTTAAGCTTGCCAGTTGGCTTATCTTACGGCTGGGGAGCGGTTCTTTGGCCAAAAACAATATGCCCTCGACCCGCACCAGCTTGGCCGACTCTTCTTCCGGAGTCGGTAAGGGAGTGGCTGCCTGCCGATTCGAGCGCAGCCATTGGTTTCTTCTGCGAATGAGAAGATTTTGATGGGTGCGGGATTTACTTGGACGACGAATAGGCATTTTCCTGGCTCTCTGCTCGTAATAGTACCGCTTATCGTCACTAAAAAGAAAGGTAGATTTTGTGATCCAAGAGCTTAGGAAATAACAGCCGATTTCCCCTTAGGGACTAGCTTGGATGAAATTAGAATAGCCTTTATGAGCTTGATTTACCTTGATAACAATGCGACCACGGTGATCCACCCTGAAGTTGCAAATGCAATGCAGGCTTGCCATCAGCAAGGGCTTGTTAACCCTGAGAGCCAGCACCAGCTGGGACGGCAAGCACGACGCCAGGTAGAAGACTGCCGAGAGCAGTTAGGAATGCTGCTTGGACTGCACCTATCGGATATCCATGCTGACCATTTGTTTTTCACCAGTGGGGGCACAGAGGCTAACAATTTAGCCATTCAGGGTTATCGTTTGGGGGCCGACGCAAAAAATCGCCTGGTGATTTCTGGGATAGAGCATCCTAGCATTTCGACTACTGCACAATGGCTGCAAAGCCAGGGAGTGGATGTCCAAGTTGTAAACACGCTGACCAACGGACAAATCGACTGTGAACACCTAGAGTCCTTGGTTAACCAAGATACGTTTCTCGTCGCAGTCATGCTCGCCAACAACGAAACCGGAGTCATCCAGCCGATATCTGACGTCGTTTCGATTTGTGACAGATTGAGTGTTCCTGTCCACGCTGATGCTGTCCAGGCGATCGGCAAGCTGGATGTACATTTTCGCGAGCTAGGTGTCGGCTCGATGACAATCTCCGCCCATAAAGTACACGGGCCACGTGGTAGCGGGGCTTTGATTACTCGTCACGGTCATGCTCCTCACCCTGTTTTCCATGGTGGGTTTCAGCAATCGGCCGTACGTCCTGGCACGGAATCTGTCGCACTGGCAACCGGATTAACTACGGCTGTGTCCAATTACCTAGGCAGCAAGGACGATCATGCTTCCAAGTTGTTAGCACTACGTGATCGCCTGGAGGCCGGCATCACAACTCAGTTGGTCAATGCCCAAGTGCTGGGCTCCGATGCACCTCGGCTCCCCAATACATCCAACATTGCATTTCGCGGCGTCGACCGTCAGGCAATGTTAATGGCTCTCGACGTTGCTGGCATTTGTTGCAGCACTGGGTCAGCCTGTGCTTCCGGATCCAGCGAACCATCACCCACTCTGGTAGCCATGGGCCTCGACCCCGAGCTCATCGAAGGGGCCCTCCGTTTTAGCTTGGGAATCTTTAATTCTGAGCCAGAAATTGACGAAGCGATCGAACGAATTTGTGCTGTTGCAAGCGTGCTTTAGCCGCCGCTAAATTGGCGTTTTTCCTCTCCCTTCCCTGCTCGTATTTCCTGCTCAAAAACCCTATAATGGGGGAGTTGTAATTGGTCGCTTTCGGCGATTAGATTACGGTTCTCATCTTGATCCTGAAACGATGCTTTTGGCCTTGTTTTTCAGGGTAAAAAACAATTTTTTGCAAACGGATCGATTCGTGGCAAACGGCATTTTCGCCATTCCGATTAAACGTCTTGAACCAGCTGCCAGCGAGCAGTTGAATTTATTTGACGAAGCCACTTCCTCCACACCTCAAGACGGACTCGAGCAGTTCATTTTTGGCCAGGAGAATGCCCCAGTGCGTCAGGCACTTGAGTGCGTCCTGGCACAGCAAACCATTGCCAGTCCGTTGGTCCTTTATGGAGCTACTGGGACTGGAAAATCGGTGCTAAGCCATACGCTACTCGCTCAGTGGTTCCGGCGATTTCCAGAGCAAAAGGCGTTGCACACGACGGGCACTGATTTCGCTCGAATGCATGCTCGAGCAGTCTACACTCATTCGATCAACGAATTTAGGCAAAGGTTTCTGGGCGTGCGTTTGTTGGTCATCGACGACTTACAAATCTTAAAAACCCGGTCTTCTGCTCAACAGATGCTGTGTAACATCATTGACCACTATCAAGCCAACGACTGCATGTTGGTCGTTTGCCTGCCGACGCTGCCGACTCACATGACCGACTTTGATGACCGACTCTCCAGCCGGCTCATGGGCGGTTTGCAAATTGAATTGAAGCCTCCCGGCAAAGATGCTCGCTCTGTGATTGTGGATCAATTGGCTCGAGAACATGGGGTGGAGCTGGACGAACCCACAAGAGATTCATTGGTGTTGGCTGGGGATAAAGAAAAGCCAAAGACCTTTCCCCAATTGCGTCAAACGATGATTCGCATGCGTAGCGAAACGGACCTGCGTTCTGGTCCTTACTCGGCATCCGATGTACAGGCTCTGCTTGACCAACAGCGTCAGACGCCAACGCCAGATATTAAGGGCATTGCTACCGCTGTAAGCAAACACTTGAACATTCGCCTCAACGACATGAAAAGCTCTGGCCGCCGCCAGTATGTGGTACGAGCTAGAGGTATTGCCATTTATCTCTGTCGACAATTTACATCTTCGAGCTTCGGTGAGATTGGGCGTTACTTCGGAAAGCGTGACCATAGCACAATCATGCATGCTTATAAGCGTCTGGACGCATTGCAGCAGAAGGATGCTTCGATCCGCCTGGCATTGGATGAAGTTATTGAGAAACTAAACAAAAAGTACCAACTGAATAAATCACTTTAACTGAACATCGAAATTCAATTTGGAGCATTGTGGAAAACCGGTCTATTCAACCTCTATCGACGTCAGCACCTGCCCTGTTCATTCAGCCGCTTAAAAATCGGTGGACATTGTGGACAAGCTTTCGACATTCAAAGACGTTGAATAAACATTACATCGACCCGTTTTGCACACCACATATTTTGCTGTTTGGTGCTGAATAAACAGACTGAAACCGGCCTGGAAGACCGCTTGTCGACGTACTTCCGGACCACCTTTTTAATACGACTGTATTTAAAAAAATAATATATAACTCCCTCCAAATAACCAACGAAGGATCGGACATGAAATTCACCTTTGATCGCGAGAAAATGCTGGCTGCCTTTCAGCCCGCCGCGTCGGTTGCCCCTTCTCGTAGCCCCAAGCCTATTTTGCAGTGTGTCAAATTGATTGGGACAGAGACGAGTGCCACGCTTATGGCCACGGATACTGAAGTAGGAATCCGGGTTGCCGTGGAAGGAGTCACCATGGAAGTCCCAGGTAATTTGGTGCTTCCGGTTGATTTGTTTGGTAACATCCTCCGCGAAAGCAACGATGATCAACTCACGGTAGCCGTGGATGATAAGGGGATTTCAGTAAAGGCTGGGTCCAACGTTTACAACCTTCCTTCCCAGAATGCCGACGAGTTTCCTGATGTTCAGGAGGTTGCCGGGGATGCTCGGATTGAAGTAGCAGCAGGCTTGTTTGGCGAGCTTGTCAAACGGACAATTTTCGCTACAGACAATGAAAGCAGTCGTTATGCCTTAGGGGGAATACTTCTGGAAACAGAAGGAAAGAACTTAATCGCGGTTGGAACGGATGGGCGAAGATTGGCAAAAATGGAAGGCCCAGTAGAAATCTCAGGCGAAATCCAGTTGGGCGAGTCTTCTACGATTGTTCCCACTCGTTCGATGAACTTGATTGCTCGAGCGTTAGGGGCCCCAGATAGCATTGTGCAAATCATCCCGAGTGACAATCAGCTAGCCTTCAAGACAGACACGGTGACACTGACTTCCAGGCTAGTAGAAGGTCGATTTCCTAAATGGAAGGACGTCTTCCCTAAGCGGACCGAAAGTATTGGGATCGAGCTGACAGCCGGAACGGTTTATGGTCGCTTGCGACAAGCATCAATCGTAGCCAACGATGAGAGTCGTGGGATTACCTTTACCTTTGGTAATGGGACCCTGGCGATGGACGCGACGGCCGCAGAACGCGGGCAAAGCCATACGGAGATGCCGATTTCCTATGAAGGAGCAGATGTCGCCGTTAGTCTGGACCACCGATATGTAGAACATTTCCTACGAGTGCTGGATTCGGAGACCAATTTTACCTTTGATGTGGAAAACGATAAGGCTGCTGTCTTGCTATCTACGCAGGACGGTTATTCCTATATCATCATGCCATTGGCACGTGATCGGTAACGAATTTAATGGCTGAGGATCAGACGCCGGACGAACAGCGATTTGAAGATTTGCGGAAGCGACAGAGGTTTATTCCTCCGCCACCAAGGATCGACAATATCTTAAGTCGTTTAATGACCCGAACTGGGTATGCCCGGGTCAAATCAGCAAATGCTCTGGAGTCCGTCTGGAGCGAGGCCGCCGGACCTTTAGCGAAGGCGACCCGAGCGGGTAACATCCGCCGAGGAGTTTTGGATGTTATTTGCAAAAACTCTGCAGTGATGCAGGAACTTACATTTCAAAAGCAAATGGTTATTAATCAGCTCAATCAGAAGCTGGAAGGCCAGACTGTGAAAGACCTTAAGCTGCGAGTCGTTGATTTCTAGGAAATCGCACATGCAAGCTGGAAATAGAGATAGATCTAAATGAGTGACGACCAAAATGTAAATGATGCTGCCGGAGAATACGGTGCCGATAATCTGCAGCACTTATCAGACCGGGATCACGTCCGAAAACGACCTGGTATGTACATTGGTGACACGTTTAGCCGTGGTTTGCATCACCTGGTTTACGAAGTGGTGGATAACTCCATTGACGAGGCGATGGCTGGCCACGCGACAAAGGTCGGAGTTGTCATTAATCCGGATGGCAGTGTAACAGTCGAAGACGATGGCCGTGGGATTCCGGTCGAGTTGCATGAAGGCCTGACAGAAGAATTCGACCGCGAGGTATCCACTCTGGAAGGAGTGATGACCGTTCTAAAGTTCGGTGGAAAGTTTGATAAAGGTGCCTATCAGACTTCCGGAGGTTTGCACGGTGTTGGCGTGACCGTCGTGAATTTTCTTAGCCAGTGGTGTAAAGCGGAAGTACATCGCGAAGGATTTGTTCATCGTCAGGAATATGAATACGGGATTGCTGCCGGAGCTGTTAAACGTGGAGAGAAATCTTCAGCGACAGGTACGAAAGTTACCTTTAAGCCGGACGGTGAGATTTTTGAAACCACGAAATTCCAGTATGACATTCTTGCCAAACGCCTTCAGGACCTGGCGTTCCTGAATAAGGGCGTCAAAATTGAAGTACGGGACGAGCGAACAGATCAGTCCGATGTATTTTGCTACGAAGATGGCATTATCGATTTCGTACATCACCTGAATCGTGCCAGTGATGTACTGCATGCAGATGTGTTCTATCTTGAAGGCGAGCAGGAAGTTGAAGACGGTACAGTCGTCGGATATGAGATTGCTTTGCAGTACACCAACGATTATTCAGAACACCTGCACTCGTATGTCAACAATATTCATACGCATGAAGGCGGGACTCATGAAACCGGCTTTAGAAAGTCGCTCACGCGAGTTCTTAATACCTACGGTGTTAAGGAAAAGATCATCAAGGATGCCAAAGAAGCTCCTTC
>CALKCC010000050.1 GCA_938082855.1 uncultured Pirellulaceae bacterium
TTCCCTCTTTGGCCAATTCAGAGATGACGGGAGTCGGGCCGTTGGGGCTTCCATAATGCTGCAAATAATGTTTGGAATTATCCTCCGAAAGTAACCACACAATATTTGGACGGTCAGCGGCCAGAGCAATTTGCCCAGTCAGCCACACCAATAACAATACAAGACAACGACTTTTCAAAACGAAACCCTCTCCATTCACCGAAATTCTTATAATTCATTGACGGTCATTATTACCCCCCAAAGGTGGAGGGACAATCACCTACTGTCGATAGAACGTGCTTTCCCGGCTGGGTTTATAGCTGACCGCAAGATGAGGAGTCTCGATCTTGCGTTGGCCTAAATGTAATGACTGCAATGCCGATTGGACCATACCTGAGGTCAACAACGTGCGTTCAATTGGGTAAGGGGCATTACCCGTCATGAACATTTTTTCTGCATTGTTCATGAGTGCTGCGGAGTACACCACGTTCGGATTCGGAGGTAGGTAGAAACAAGTGGAAAGCGGCGTCTTCCGCCCTTTAAGACGTGCAGCAAAATTGAAATCACGAACCAAACCATTCATTAACATCATGGTCGCTCGAGTACCGTCGTTGTATTCCAATTGGTAGCAGATTGGAGTTTCGACTAGCTCTTTCATTAATTCCATCGACGGATAACGATGGCTAAATTCCTCTGTTTGACTTAGCGTCTGACTACGCGACAAACAGGCTTCAAACAACTCCGGAGACCAAGTCTTTTCGGCAAGGTGTTTCCAAACGGCATCGCCTTCCAAAGCGTGAATACTCTTCACACCTGATTCGCCTCCCTTTCGTCGCTCCATCATGCACTGCAGCGTTTCCAACGCATGAAAATCGTATATATCCTTGGGGCCGTATGCCACAACCATCGCCTCTTCAATCTCGGCCCCGAGCGGCAATTCCACAGAAGGCATTCTCCAGGTCACAGGCAGAGAACTTCCTGCAAGCATCGGGAAATCTAAGGCTTTGCTTTGAGCAACCATATCCGCCGCCCATTCGAAATTCCAACTTAGATGTTTGTCGTTAAATACCGGGACGCTACGACCATCCTCCTTAAAGACTTCTGTAATTCCATTAAAGAGTCGATAGCGAGGATATAGTTTTTGCCCGATCTCATTAATTTCGTAATCACCATGCTCACCGATCAGCAAGACACAATCTACATCCAGTTTGTCCGTTCCGTTTCGCAGTGCCTCTGCGATGGTGGGATACACGGTAAATCCAAACTCTTTGGCTCGTCGCTGGCTTAGGTCGTTGTCCTTGATTTGATCGACATAGGCCGAGACAACTTCGATTTCAGGGTGATGCCATTTCCCGTTAAGCGGATATCCAACAAGAAATCGAGTGGCCATGTGCCACGCGTGAGAACCGTACCACCAGGTCGTTGTTACAATCGCCATCCGGCGCTTCTTCCGAGTACGCCCAGCAAGCGACTCCGTCGCTCCAAGCAATGTCAGGGGTAAACCAACGGCTCCGGCTTGTAGAAATCTTCGTCGATCAAACATATATCACCTGTTGTCTTTATCACGTCAATCCTTGTGGATTCAATCACAGTCTTCCATTGTAGTCCTTTTCCGGAACGGGTGAGAATTAAACGTCTTTGCGTGCTTCGGTTAGTTCTAGAGTTGCAATTCGGATTGAATGAGAGATGATGGTTTAGGAACAGATCTCATATCCTCTAATCAGCAAATCCGATGCGACGCATAACCCTGCCACTGCTCATCATTCCGTTCTTCCTTGGCTCACCATCGGTTTCCATTCAGGCTCATGAAGGACCAGATCCGCTTAGTCACTGGTACGTGCAATCTCGGTACATCAAAGACAAAGTCCTCGAATCCCGACTGGGCCCCAATGGCCAAGTAATGCACACGCCACGGTTTGTGCCGGATTCCAGCGGAGACTCCCTGATCTTTGAAGGAAGAAATGCACAGACGATTCTGGCAAAAAACAAACAGGAGGCCCTCCCATTTCTACCCAAGCGTGCCATGACCATCTCTGCCTGGTTTAGTGTCGACACACCTCAGGATTGGGGCGGTATTCTGGGATTTCTCCAGGACAATGGAGATCACGAAAAGGGCTGGACTCTAGGCTATGACCAATCCAACTTCTATTTCGCTCTGGCAACCACAGGGGTGGATGACGGGGATGGGTTTATGAATTATTTCAAATCCAAGACTAAGTATGAAGTCGGCAAGCTTTATCACGTGGTCGCGGTTTTTGATGGGAAGACAACTGATCTATACGTCAATGGAATTCATGACTTTAGCAGTGATGCACAGCACGGCGACATCCTCTATCCAGACGAAGCGATTTACACCTTAGGCGCCTACCAAGATGCCAACGAATTCTATCCTCACCATGGGCGAATTCGAGAAGTAAAAGTATATGATCAGGCGGCGAAAGCTGAATGGGTAGCGCAGGAATTCGCTCATCACCGCATGTTGGCAAGTGAAGAAGCAAATCCTCAAGAGCCCTACTTTGAATTACTGGTCGCCCCTTACCTCCAGTATGCTACGAAAACATCGATGACAGTCATGTGGGATACCAGTGCCACAGCAACAAGTGTGGTGCACTATGGAGAAACCGATGCCTGTAGTAAGTCGGTCGAAAGAAATCCAAGTCGTATTCACGAAGTTACCATTCAAGACTTAAAGCCAAACACGCAGTACTTCTATCGCGTCGAATCGACAACCCCCGGAGGTAAGCACTACGAAAGCGAAACGGCCACTTTCCGAACAGCGGTCGACGAAAACACGCCCTATGCCTTCGCCGTGATCAGTGACACCCAGGGCAACCCGGAGGTCTCTGGACAAATAGCCAATCTGGCCTGGCAACAGCGTCCAAGTTTTGTCGTTCACTCAGGCGACTTGGTCTCTACCGGAAGCGACCATAACCATTGGCTTGCACACTTTTTCCCGGGTATGCGACCTCTCATCAACCACGTTCCGTTCTATCCGGTCTTGGGAAATCATGAACAAAACGCTGATCACTACTACAACTATGTATCTCTTCCTGCCCCGGAGTATTACTACACTTTTCAATATGGAAATTGTCAGTTCTTCATGCTCGACACAAATCAAAAAGTTTCTCCTGAGAGCGAACAATATCTTTGGTTGGACGAGGCATTAGCAAATTCAACTGCAAAATGGAAATTCGTCTGCCACCACCATCCACCCTACTCCTCCGACGAAAATGACTACGGGAAACTTTGGAAGACTAATCAGGGAACTCATGGCGACCTGCGTGCCCGCCAGTTAGTCCCTCTTTATGAAAAACACGGTGTCGACATTGTTTGGAATGGGCACATTCATTCCTACGAACGCACTTGGAGAATTCGCAAAGGCCGTGCTGTCGAAGAAGGAGCTCCGTTTTACATGATTACCGGAGGGGGTGGTGGAGGCCTGGAAACGCCAGCACCAACCCGCCCCTTCTTCCAAAACAACGTCCGCCGAGGCCATCACTACGTGATGGTGCACATCAATGGTGGCACACTTGAATTGAAGTCATACACGCTTAACGACCGCCTCTTTGACCACCTTGAAATCAAAAAGTAATCCTATGAAAACTCTTTTAATAACACTTTGGGCAACCCTGATTGCAGCAACTCTACATGCCAATCAAATCATGTATGTGGCATCGATCACCGACAAGACGATTGTGTCATACCAGCTCGATCAGGACACGGGGACGTTGACACAACTACAGAGCACATCACTCCCCATATCTCCAGGTCCACTCTGCTTTTCTCCATCTGGTGACTATCTCTACGCCGCCATGTCCGGCAACAATGACCGAGGCTTAACGGTCAACGCAATCGCCACATTGAAAGTTCAAACTGAAGGGCGACTGGAGTTGATTGTCTACGCAAAAATCGAGGTTCGAACGCCATACCTGCGGATCTCTCCCTGTGGAAACTATGCATTGACTGCGCACTACTCCACTGGCGAAGTCAACGTTTATCAGATAACCGACAAGCTTATCACCAGCACGAATCTGGATCATCACAAGACGGAACGCACGGCACATTGCCTCGAGTTCGATCGCAGTGGCAAGTATGCCTACGTGCCTCACACCGCACCTAACAAAGTCTATCAATACAAATTTGACTCCAGCACCGGAAAGCTCACTCCTCTCAAAACCCTCTGGGTGATGGGACCTGATGAAGAGCATCAATACCACCAACCTCGACACATTGCATTTCACCCGACACTTGATATGGCCTACACTTCCAATGAACGTGGAGGAGGCATAAGTGGCTATCAATTGAATGTTCGTACGGGCCAATTGACTCGAAAGCAAACACTATCAAGTCTCCCTGAAGGCTATACCGGCAGTAGTGCTGCGGCGGATATCAAAATCACTCCTAATGGCAAATTTGCATTTATCTCCAATCGTGACACGGAAAAACGAGAACAGCATGCCGACTCCATTGCTGCCTTTGCAATCGATGAACGAGGCAAGTTAACCCGTGTGGGTACTTATCCCACGGTTTGGTTTCCACGTAGCATTTCGATAGATCGGACCGGCTCGTTCCTCATCGCCGCTGGTCAGCGAAGTGGCACCATGGCAGCTTACCGAATCAACTCAACCACCGGTTCACTTACACATCTCAAGACATATGACGTGGGCGACGGTACGATTTGGACAACCTGGAAATAGCATCTTACTGTTTTCGCAAAAGAAACACGGCATCCCCAAGTTGGTTATCCAGCGGGAGCGGATCTTCCAGGTCATAGTAAAAATCGAAAACGTCGATCAGTTCCAAAGCGGGCACCTTGGCAAACAGTGATTTCACCTGCTTTGCTGTGTAGATTCGCATGGAATAGTCGGTGGTGAATTCTTTGACGGATTTCCCTCCCCGGACCTGCATCTTAAAACGTAGCGTCTCGAGACGCGTCTTACGGCTTGCTCCGAAAGCGTCCAGTGTCATGTGCACTGAAATTTTGCCATGCCGAGCCACCCAAGTTTCCTGATCTTCCAGTGCAGCATCGGGAGGCAAGAGGTGGAACCCAATGACGTAGAAGCCACCTTTTTTCAGGGAACCAGCTACACTTTCGAGGTGTCTAACTGCATCCGCTTCCGTGGTTAGGTGGCGAAAAGTATTGACCGTATTGATAGCAATATCAACCGGTGGTTCACAACGAAAGTCGATCATATTGGCTACACGCACATCTGCCTGCAAACCATTTCGACCAAGACGCCTTTTGAGGTATTTAATGGATGATTGACTTAGATCAATCCCTGTCACTTCGTAACCTCGTCGGGACAACTCGACAACCAAGCGTCCTCCCCCACAACCAGGTTCGTAGATTTTAAGTGAGCGTTGCCGGAAGTATTTCTTTGCTAACGCATCGACGAAATCGGCCTCTTCACGAGTCGAATCCCTAAACGCTAAATCCCAATACTGAGGGTAATCATAACAGTCCATACTTTCAAGCTTCCCTTCCACCTAGTATGGATGAATTATCGAATGCAGCAATTACTAAAGAATCTACCTGAATAGATTAGCCATGCATTTCCAGAATCGGTTCAGCATCCGTCGCAGTTTCAATCAATTCTGACGGCAATCCAGCAAGCAAACGAGCTTCAGGACCGTCAATCAACGTACGCATAATCGTCGCGTTTAAATGCTGAGGGCCGTAGAGTTTTGAAGTGGCTTCCCCGCCATGTGCATCCGTTTGACCAACAATCTGCCCCATCTTCAATCCACCACCAGCAAGTAAAAGAGGTGTTAGTCGAGCCCAGTGCCCACTTCCACCATTACCCTGCTTACCAGGAGCACGCCCCATCTCACTGCTGATGACCAACAGAATGTCGTCACTCAATCCTCGTCGATGAACATCTTCAAGAAATGCCGCGACAGCGTGATCTACCTGAGCTCCTAGAACGGGCATCGCTTTCGCATGAGATGGATTATTACCATCATTGTGAAAATCCCAACAGGCATCGTGCACCGTAACAAACCCACAACCAGCTTCACATAACCGTCGAGCCAGCAACAATTGCTTTCCGAGTAGATTGGTGATCCGCGATTGATTCCGTTTGTTGTTATACATCCTGCCACCACGATGCCACTCCTTCATATCGAATAACTCGCTAGTGTCATACTTAGCGATCGTGCGTGGATCTTCCTTCGACAAATCAAAAGCATCAGCAATTCCACCCAACAGAACATTAACTGCCTGCTGTTCAGACGAGTTGGCTGCTGCGAGGTCGTCTGTCTTGTCGAATCGACGCTTAAAGTTATCTAACTGGGTGAGTAGCAACCGACGATCGTCAAACCGTTTTTGGGGAAGCGACAATGTCAGGCTATCAGCTAACCCCTTTCCGCCATCTAGCAACAATGCCTGATGAGCCCCTCCATATTCGCCTGCGCTCGTGTAATTCTCACGAATATATCCGTAGGTAAAAGGACCGGTCGGATTGCCTAGCTGCAATTCAGGTTCAATCTGCTCGGGGAGCAGAACAGCATGTCTTGGCATTGCTGTCTGAGGATGATTGGCGCCTGCCAAACGGGTATACTGAGCCCCCATCACGGCGTCCGAAGCATGGCGTCCGGTGAGCACAGGCATCTGGTCATGGCCAGCATCTGAAGAATGAAATGATCTCACAATGGTAAACCGGTCGGTCATTCGAGCCATCTTCTCAAACGTCCCACCAAACTGAACTCCAGCAATGTCCGTTTGCACAGCACCTGTACAACAACGCACATTCTCCGGAGCGTCCATCTTCGGGTCCCACATTTCATTTTGTGGGGGGCCACCTTGCAAGAATAAAAACACCACCGATTTATTGCGGATTAGGCTTTGCTCTTTGGCTAAAGCCTGTTGCTCCAGCAGACGTGGTAAAGAAAACGAACCTGCTCCGAGTGCACCAATCTGCAGCAGTCTACGGCGCGACATGCCGCGCTGCCCTGGAAGATCGTCATAAATTGTAAACATGAATTTCTCCCTAGCCTTCAGATTCTTCTCTATGTAAATCGTATCCAATTCCACGCCTAAAGCGAAATGCCTTTTCGCTGGATCTTGGTGTGCATCTGCTAAGATGGCGTTTCACGAAGAACGGCATCAACCAATGGCCGTGCAACAAACTTCCTGTATAATCGGAAACACTATTACTTTTCGCGATTCACCGCAGCTTTACTCAACAACTAACACAGGACAATTTCAATGAAACGATTAGCATTGAGCATGTTTATCGCCGTCGCTTTTTCTGCGTCACTTTCCGCAGCTGAATGGACAAATCTATTCAATGGGAAAAACCTTAATGGCTGGATTCAAAAGAATGGTACAGCCACATACCGCATCGAAGGCGATGCTATCACAGGCAAAACAAATGAAGGTAGCCCAAACAGCTTCCTGTGTACTAAGAAGCTCTACGGTGATTTCGAACTGCAATTTGAAGTCAAAGTCGCTAACGAACTTAATAGTGGCGTTCAAATCCGCAGCCAAACAAAACCTGTCCCAGATGATAGTCCGGTTGAATTCGGGCGTGTAAACGGTCCACAGGTTGAAATCGAAGCCAGTGGTGCAAACGGGGCAGAAGCCGGATACGTTTACGGTGAAGCAACAGGTCGTGGCTGGCTTACCACCCAGGACCGCTTGAAACCTCATAAGCACTTCAAAGATGGTGAATGGAATCAATTCCGCATCGTTGCCCAAGGTCCTAAGATTGAAACGTGGATCAACGGCGTAAAAATCGAAACACTCGTCGATGAAGAAATCTACAAAACCCACTCCAAAGGGTTCATTGGCCTTCAAGTGCACGGCATCAAAAAGGGTACAGGGCCATACGAAGTCTCTTGGAAAAACATCAAAATCAAAGAACTGTAATTCTCTGTAGATCTTGCTGAGAATTCAGTTTTCCCATTTTCTCCGACCACGAGGAATTACCATGGTGACCTTCACTGTGGTAATTCCTTTTTTAATAACTCACGATTGGGAACAAATGGCCCCACAACGAATGCGAAAATCCTTACTTATTCTTCTCGCTGTGCTATTCCCTTCTGTACTTCAGGCACAGACAACGGTTCCCCCTCAGGAATTCAAAACTCCGGTGACAATTCGTTCGCTTGTCGAAGGGAAACCACTTACCTTGACGATCACTCCACGATTAGCAGGCGCTATCCATAGTGTTCGCTGGAAGGACCAGGAGTTCATCGACAGTTTCGATCATGGCAGACAACTGCAATCGGCCAGTAATTTTGACGTCGGAACGGCATTCCATGGTGAAACCTTTAACCCCACGGAAGCAGGCTCACGATCCGGCGGAGCAGGACCGAACAGCACAAGTAAATTACTTCACCTGACCTACTCAGATTCTCAGCTTCAAACAACCAACCAGATGGCATTCTGGCTGACTCCTAAGCAATCTTCCTCTGGGCATCCAGCCAAAAACAAAACGAATCTATCTAATCATTTGCTGACCAAACGTGTGACACTGGGATTTAAGCATTGGGACAACGTCATTCGTCACCAGGTTACTTTTAGTACTCCGATCGGTGAATTCCATCGCTATGCTCAGTTCGAAGCACTCACAGGATACATGCCGGCTGAATTCAATACTTTCTGGGGAGTCGACATCAGTCGTAAACAGCTGGTTCCACTTACCGATGGCCCCGGCGAACAATCTCATCCGGTAATCCTCGCCAAACAGGATCGGTCCATGGCAATGGGAGTCTATTCACCACAGCAGCCCAGCAAAGACTATGAAAATGCGGGTTACGGTAGATTCCGCTTCCCAGCGGCTAAAGTGACAAAATGGAACAGTGTATTTCGAATTCGAAACGCTGCCGGTGTCCCTGCAGGTGATTTCTCGTTTGAGAATTATGTAGTAATCGGCAACCTGACGAAAGTCCGAGCAACCATCTTAGAGTTAGCCGCCTACTTTGCCACTCAGCATCCTTAATCGGAGCGACTATGGCGTCGGATAAGCTCGGTCGTAAACTTCAAGACTCGGTCTTCTCCAGATTTCAAATCTTCCGGTCGTACTATTACATGGTGATCTGGTTTGATGCCACGTCCCGGTTCTGGAGGTGTTTGCTTGAGCATACTGTATTTCAGGATGGGCACAGCCAATTCGATCCCGGTATTGGGTAATGCATAGACCAATGTCGTTCCTGCAGTAAAGCCTTCTTGAACGCCTCCGGTTTCTTCCCCGATAAAAATAGCCTTTTGAGACTCTCGCAACCGAGTACAAATGGCGGCCGCCGCCGAATGCGTCCTTCCACTGATGAGTACATACAGATTCCCTTGAAACCTCCTCTCTGCTGGCAAAATCCTAGGAATCCAACTGTCAGACAATTCGAACCCGCTGCCTTCGAGAGGCTCAAGCTCCCGAGTCAACCTTCGCTCGGTCCCTTTTATCATTCCTCGGGTCTGATACAGACGACTTAGATTTTCTTTAAAGGCAATTGAATTTCGTGTCGCCCCTCCACTCTGCATTTCCCGAAAGGGGCGTTCGCTTAAAAACGAATACAGCATCATTTCATTTCGAGTAAATCCACCTTCATTCAAACGCAGGTCGAGAATCAGGTTTTTGATCTCAGGTGTCTTTTCCAGCAATTTAAATGACTTGGTCAGAAAAGACTTGTAGACACGAAATGGCGGGGCTCCATAGTCGTTATCAAACGTATCAATCGCCATAAACGCAGTGTCATCAGATATTCGGTCGATGCGATAAGGTAAAAGCGGAGGTTTGCCGTACGCAACAAAACGCATCCGCCGCTGTAATTCCTCCCCAACGATCCCCTGCACTGTCTGCAAAGCTGCATCTCCATTGGCTTTGCGATACTCGATGTGAAATTGCCCCTGTTGAGGAAATGCAATCGCCAGCGACATGGAAAACGAGTCACTTAGTAGTTCATATCGATAGGTATCAACAAACCCATCTGCAGTAACGAAGGGCATCAACTGAGGCACTAACTTCTGTATGGCAAGGCCATTGATTGACAAGACTTCCACACCACACGGCAATTCCACCTGCCGATGATTGACGTAGGCACGACCTTCAATGAACTTCAGCGGCAAAGGAAAAAAGACAGCGTCGCGAGTTAGTTCCGTTTGTGCCGACGTGGGTACGGTCGCGTACGTGTGTCCGCATCGCACCTGATCCACAATGGACGCGAATGACATATAGGCAGATCTTAGCGAACGCGATTCCCCTTGAGGCACGCGTGCCGCCTCAAAACTCCGCTGTAAATCCTGTGAATTGGTGTAAAGGTGCAACCCTGGATGCATCGATGACAGGATCGCCTGCATACGGTCAAGGTCTTCGTTGATTTCCTGGCTGCTGAAATCCTGCCTTAGTTGAGTATCTTGTCCAACGACTACAGCCAGCATCCACAAAAACGTCCCGATAGACAGGCATGCAGAACTCCGTTTAGTCATTCGTTTGAACATCATCTCTGGATCGTCTAAACCTATTTAAGCTTGTGGATTGTGTTATGAATGGTACCACTAAAGGAACGTCCATTAGCCCCTTTGAGTTGGTACTTAATTTCCATGCACCAGGTGGGTTTAAGATTCGGAATCGACATAAACACACGCTTACCGTCTTTCGACACTTCTACAGCACTCACCGTACTGGCCGCTTCATCATAGTGTTTGGATCCATAACTCCTAGTACGTTTCAACGACCAGGTCTTCAACTGATAATTCTTCAATTCCATTGCTGAATCAGCATCGATGGGCTCAGTAAACGTCAGTTCCACGCCACCTTTTCGAGCCTTTAGCTCAACCGGCAAATGGACGGGTTCACCGGTATACCGCAAGCGATACATACCGCCTGGTTGAGTCTGATTCCCAGCCCAAGCAAACATTCCACAGGCATATAATTGCCCATCGGCTTGATGAAAACGACCTCGCATAACCCCCGTCGGGAATTGCGCGATAGGGAATTGAATCATCCCTCCCTGCATCTGCCCATCGATCTCTTCATGAGGCACGACATAGACTTTTCCATATCCATAGGACAGATTAAGCAAGCGTCCGTTAAGTGGCCCCCATTTTTCGGAATCCACCCAGAGCAACTCGGACGGCGACCGGTCAAACGAATTGGTAATCCAAACCAAGGGCTGCTCCATCGCCGAATCCGATTCGTCGGTGACATCGTGATAGCCCATCATATTTCCGTAGAACCCACCTTCACGAACCCAATTGATTCGATTCTTGGGATTCCAGTGCCCTTCCTGATCCGTCACAATGAATGAACCGTCTTCATTGAGACAAACTCCGTTGGCCGCTCGAAACCCAGTGGCTAATATATCCGTCTTGTCACCATCGGAACTGACACGCAACAACGTACCGTGATGAGGCACCAACGCAGGCAGAGCGTGACGAGCCGACTTTGCATAGTAGAAGTTATTCTCGTTATCCACCTGCAAGCCCATCGCGAATTCGTGAAAGTGATCGGTAACTTGATGGTCACTATTAAACGACTCATAGAAGTCCGTTTCACCATCCTGATTCAGGTCATGCAAAATACAGATCTGATCGCGACAACCGACGTAGATTAAGTCATCAACAATTTTAATCCCCAGCGGCTGAAATAACCCACTCGCAATTCGGTGCCAGATCAGCTTGCCGTCTTCTCGCAAGACGCCCGTGACTTTCCAAACATCCCCATCCCAACAACTGACGACTAAACTATCACCGTCCGGATAGAAATCGAGTCCGGTCATTCGGATTTGCGCAAACCATGGATTTTCAACGGGGTGTGTGAGAACGTCGACTTGAAACGCCCCCTCTTCCTGTCCTCGCTTTAGTTGCGTCGTAAGTTTATTCGGGAATCGAGCAGGTCCACCACCGGTTAACTCTGTCAGTTCCCCATGTGGTAAAGGAATAAATTGCGACATCTCCGCAGCGAGTTGCTGATCATCGACTCGACGAACCCACACGATAAACTGTGTGGCTTCACCTGCTGGCACCTTTAGACGCAATTGCCCTTGGTCACCTTTGGTCCATTCCCATCCGTTAAGGGTCGAGCTAACTCCTGCTATTAATGGAGCGTCGCTACCACTGGCAGTCGGCACTCCGGCAACGACTTCGACCGGCACCTTGTTCTTGGATTGATCCGCGACCTCACCGTCGGCAACACGGAGATCAAGTAAAGGTGACTGTGCCTGCTTTAATTCCGCCGGCTGTAATTCCTGTTGGTAAATCCGCACATTGTTGAGAGCACCTTGGAAATGCGTTTTCGAATTTGGAAAGTTCTCTGAACAATATCCGACTTTCAAAACATGCTCATTTTCCACTCGTTTGGCACGCATGACTTTTTCAGCGTCGACTTTTCCGTCGACATAGAGTGTCAGTTTTCCGGACTCCGCATTAAACGTCAAAGCGACCTCATGCGGCTTCCCATCTGCTACTCGAATCGTGCCATTAAGAGCTCCAACCCATCCGATGTCATAGGCCAGCTTTCCTCCACGAACGAAAAGTGATTTCCCACCATCAACCCAATTAGCTTTCGCATGGGTCTTTGTGAATATCGCCCCATCCGCCTTAGTCGTGATCTGAGCTGCAATGGTGAAATCTTTGGAGTACATATTGAAACGGTTGCCGATGGGCAACTGAAGATATGTGGCTCCATTGAAACGCACTTCTGATTCCGGTTCCTCTGCAACGACTGTTTCAAAAACCCCGAGCCCTGCGACACTACGCCCATCTTGTTCCGTCTGCAGCATTTGAAGTGGAGCGTGTTCTTCTGGGTGCTGGGCCACCTGCAGATAATACGCCTGGTCACGCCGGCCCATTTGAATAATTCGTTTGAACACAGGTCCTTGATCAGTTTCCTCCCAGGCTGCAGTCTCTAAAACATCGGCTTTGCCTATTTGGTAGGAGACAATCGTCTGATCGGCATGATGATAGAGGCCGTTGTATTTAGCCCAAGCCATGGGTAACGGTCCGTAGATTCGATTATCTCGACCAACAAGTCGGGGATCCTCCCAGGAACCAGTGTCTGGATGAGCCCATCCCGGCCCGGTGGGATTTTCGAAATGTACATCTCCAACAATTCGAGGGTGGATATTGTGGCGACCATTGAAATTGATACCGTTCCAATCAATAAAGCCCTGTCCCTGCCAACCGGCAGCCACACGCATGGTATCGTGATCAAAAATCATCCAACCAGCTCCTTTGGAAATCCCGCCTTGCCCCGGATCGAGGCGTTGAGCGATCCCCTTGTAGGCGAAGTTGGCCGCATCATTTCCAATTTCATATGTGGCAATCAGCTGATGGCCGTAGTTATTTTGTTCCCACGGAACGATATTGGATGGCTCCGGCCCTTTCGTATCTCCCTTGGGCAATCCAGCTAGATAGGCTTCCGTCATCGGGAAGTATTGAGAGGGGTTGCCTCCTTTGAAATAAGCTTCACGAATATAGTGAATGACGTCATACTTTTGCTGTGGGACCATCCAAGCCTGAGGAACCATTAAGCCGAATCCGCGTGTCAGCGTTTGGTACATCGCAAATGGGTCTGCACCATTCTTCATGACATCCACGGCAAATTTCCGGGAAGTCGGTAACGAACCTGGACGATCATGAGTGCCGTGGCAATTGATACAAAGGCGGTTATAGATTGCCTCCCCTCGTTTATAACTTTCCTGATTCAGGTCGCTAAGCAAACCTCTGTGGTCCAGATTTTTTTCATATTCGGGAAGCGGTCGGGCAGCATACAGGGACGGAGGAGGTTGCAAATGAGCGGCTCGCTCCTTCCCACCATCCCTAATTTCCATCAGGTACTTCATTAAATCCAAGAACTGTTGCCTACCGGTGAGTTGGTTAACTTGGCCTTTCGGCATGATTGAAGTCTTGGAAACGAGGATCTCATCGACGTCGTCTGCCGCGAATTTCAATTCCACGCCGGGACGGCTGACATCATTGAGAACAATTAGGTCATCCGATTGGGATTTAATCAGACCAGCAACCTGTTTTCCATCCACCGTCACGACAGTCACTGCATCAAACCCCTTCTTAATCACCTTCGAAGGATGGAGAACGGATTCCAGAAGGTATTGATCTGTCGCCTTGTCTCCCAATTGGGTCAGATCTGGACCTAGTGGATTCTCTTTATCACCGACGCTGTGGCATTTCGAGCAGGATAGGTACACCTGAAAAAACGCTACCCCACCTCGTTTCGCATCTCCCAACTGCCGCGCTTCCTGAATGAGTTGCTCTACGGGAGTAGATAGTAATTGTGATTCCAGGTTTTGAGCTTTGCCCAAGTGAGGCAGGAAAGGAACCAATAACAATGACAAAAACAAAGAGCGAATCATAAAGGTTAATCCGAGGGTTTGATTGAAGGATTAGAGGGCGTGAACGCCAAAGGGCTACTCTAGGTGCTAAGGGGTACACCGTGCTAAGAGGTACACCTAGCGCTTATTTTAACGCCGATTTCGAGTCGATATAGACCAACCAACCGGCTGCGTCCAAGCCTGTTCGGTTTGTTCAGGTAGCGTCGGGTCTACATGAGGTTGAGTCGAGGTGACAACAGCCCGGACATAAAGTTCGTCTCCCTGCAACTGATATGTCGGGTTCAAGCCCTCCACGGTGGCTAATGTCGCGCCAACATCCTCACTGTAAATACGAGTCACCACCTTGCCCGCGGCTGACTTTTTGGGTTTCGAATTTAGGTCCGCTGTCTTTCGAGTTCCGATAAACCGAGTGGAGTACGTCACCCCTTCCTTGGGTTCGATCGTCAATGAAAGTTTTTTCTTTTTTGAGTCAAATGATACTTCAGACAAAGTCACTCCACTGGAGCTATAAAAATCCCCCTGACTGATACTTGTCGTTATCGCATCCGCATCAAGTTTGTCTCCTCGAACCATAATCCAACTTCTACCCGGACGACTTGTTCCCCGGCCGTGATAGTGGTGTGAATCGTCGGTCCCGACTCCGAACAAAGGTGGAGCATCAAGTTGAGCCAGCCGAATCGTGTTGGCGATATCCCAGATAGATTCAACCGATGCGTGATCAGAGTCTCCCAGGACGTTTACGCCGGGATGGCCGTTGTAGATTTCGACATACCGTTCTTGCACGACAGCTGCCAGATCCTCTGCCGTTACGGCGTACCCAAAATTAGGGTGATTTAAGTGCAGGATAATGGGTTTACCTGTCCTGCGTGCCTGCTCAGCCACGGCACGCAAATTATTGGCCATGGCTTCGCGTACAGTGGCACCGCCAACCGGCGCAATAACTTCCTGTATATTAGTCGCATTCATATGAACGGGAACGCCTTCGCTTCGATCTGATATTTCCTCACTTTGAATCATCAAAAAGGAACCATCTTTCTCGAGCCCTTTTCGAAATTCCTCCAAAGTCCTTAGACGAACTTCAAGTTTTTCATCGCTACCCCGAGTGACCACCCATTGGTCTCCAAAAGCCTTTCGGTATTTATCCACCACGTCGCTTCCGCCTCGTGATTGCAATTGAGCAATCGGCATCCACTTTTCTCCTTTGCTGAGAATGTTGTGGTCAGATAACGCAAGAAAATCATATCCCTTCTGCTTGTACCAACTAGCAATCATCTCCGGGAAATCATTTCCATCACTCCAAAAACTGTGGGTGTGAATGTTCCCTTTAAGCCAGACCTTTTCTTCCGCTTCGAGACTCACTGTAAAACCAGCCAAAACCATCAACATGACGACTATGGATTTTCTCATTGCATTAACCTTTGAAAATCAATCTAAGAATCCACTTACACTATTCGATCCGTAATTTTCTGCTGGCAGTGGCGAATCGTCCAAGGCCAGAATGTGTCGCAAGCGGGGCGTTACCTGTGCCTGCGTTTGTTCAGACAACATTCGTTGTTGAAACTGCTGTTGTGGTTGATCACGTCTGCAGTAATACGCATGTAAGGCTCGCCGCGGCTGCGCTGTTTGATTATCCATTCCAGAATGCCACAAATGAGCGTTCATAACAATCAAACTACCGGCAGAAGCCTCAACAATTATTTCTTCTGGATGTGGTGCTGCAGGATCGTCCAATGCTGCTTCCGGTAACTGACGGTATAAATGAGATCCTGGCACGACTCGTAACGCACCATTAAGACGTGTAAAGTCGTCAAGGCACCAGACGGCGTTCGCCACCAAAGGGCCAATGTCGTCGGGTAGGTATCCACCATCACAGTGCAACGGCTGTCCGCTTGATGCAAGAGGATTGGCGCTGCGAGCATTCAAACTACTTAGCTTAAAGTCCCCCAAAACATGCTGCACCAATGACAGCACGGGAATGAACTGCACTACGTCCCAAAACACCGATGACTTGTCGACTAGATTGGCAAGCCGCCGTGTATTTGACTCCTGCTTGAACTCAGCCCCAGCAGCACTTCCTTCCAGGCTCCACAGTCGCTCTACTTCATCAATCAGCCTGGCAACCACCGCCTCCTCAACAGCATTTTCCAATACGACAAACCCTTGCTCATGTAACTGAACCTGATGCTTGATCATGGGGGGAGGGCAATCGTACAGCGACATAAACCGTGTTTCAGCTAGAAAGATTCGAACAGCCTGGGAGACTTCAAGTCCCATTAAACCACATAACCTGCAAAGAACGCTGCGATGCCCCTAAAATCCTTGGCTTTTATATTGAACTCGTGGCTGTTTTCAACGTAGAATGACCAATGCCCGTAATAAGCGAGATAGGGCAGTTTACGTACTTAAGGTATCTAATGAAATCTATGCAAAACCGACGATCTGGCATCCTCGTTCTGTTGCTGTTTTTGACAGCACAGATCATTCTGCCCGCGTTTTGCTGTTGCGGTATCTCAACTCTTCTCGCTCAGGACAATACGGCTTCAGAAACCGGCGAATTATGTCCTCACTGTGCTGACGAAAACAACACGGAACTTGCAATCTATCAACTAGTCAATAGCGATAGTGATCACGAGTGTCCCTGCAAGGCAAGAATGGCCAAGCAGTTAATCACTCGAACGAAGGCCACTATCCAAGTTGAGTTGTCATTGCACTTAGATGCTGTCATCCACTCCGTTCATGCATTGGACCGAGTGTATGACAATCCAGCTCACACGATTGGGCTGGCTGGTATCCCTCCAAAAACAGAATCAAAGCATTCACACTCTTATCAATCATTGGTTTGTCGCTGGCTTTGCTAAGCTCGATATCCAATTTGACTCCTGCTTTCAAGATTCCGTCTAACTCCGATGAAAGCAATCCTGGAACCGCCGCACTGGCATTTCCAATCTTTTAAATATTAATTCGAGTACCGTTGCTCGAACTTTAAACACCGAGGTATACCTCACTTTTTTTGTAAGGAGTTTCATTATGAAACGTTTTGTAGCAATTTTTGCTGTATTGTTGGTCGCAGCTGTTTCCGTTAGTGCAACAGCTGGTCCAAAGCTTGATGGTGTAAAATGCCCATTGAGTGGTAAGCCTGTTAAAGCCGACAAAACTGTCGACTTTAAAGGTGGTCAAGTGTTCTTCTGCTGTGACAACTGCCCAAAGGCATTTGACGCTAAGAAGCACGGTACTAAAGGGAACCATCAGTTGGTTCAAACTGGTCAGTTCAAGCAGGTTAAATGCTTCCTGGCTGGTCGTCCTGTAGATTCCACCAAAACTGTTGACGCTGCTGGCGTTAAAGTTGGAGTTTGCTGTGGCGGATGTCTTGGCAAGCTGAAGGCTGCTAAAGACAAAGTTGCATTTGCATTCAACGATGCAGCATTCGCTAAAGGATTCGCTCCTGCGAAAAAGAAATAGTCCTTGCTGACTATCGAATAAGGTAGTGTGCCCCTTCAGGGGTTCTCATTACTCCAATCGGGAAGACGCGTGTCGCCAGTCGACACGCGTCTTCTTTTTTGGTTCCGTTCAATTCGAGGGGGATTTATTGGCTACCATACATCGGTATCATGAACAGCATCGTAATTAACCCCCATGCCAGATCACTAACCAAGCTATCCCACAAATAATGAAGCTATCTGCCCACACCACGATCGTACTGCTTATTCTCCTCAGCTCTAGCGAATGGGTTCACGCCAAGAAACTCCGTCCTTACACACCGGAAAACTTACTGGAACATTACCAGCGTGCTCACAAATCCATCAATGACGTTAACAACACCGTTATTCGTCATCGGTTAAATCCAAATTGGTTGGAAGAAGGAGATAAATTCTGGTACTCGAATAATTTGCACGACGGTCAACGAGAATGGATCGTCGTGGACTGCCTACGGGGAAAAAGACAACCTGCTTTTGATCACCAGATTGTGGGGGAGCAACTGTCGAAGCATTTCAAACGCGAAATCGACGGCCAGAAGCTCAACCTTTCGGAACTCCAATTTGATAAGGAACTCACTTACTGCGAATTCAAATTTGAAAACCAACGTTTTCGTTATTCCTATCAGGGGAAGACGCTCGAGAAATTAACCACGACGCTAGCTCCAACCACTTTTACGATCTCCACTGCGACCCTCCAACAGAAGCCTGCCCCCAAGTGGGACTTTGAGATAAAAGATCACAATGCCGTACTCACCAACAAAGAGACCAACGAAGAATTCATCCTCACAGACGACGGAACAGAGGACTCTCCATACCGCTTTACCAAATGGGGGCCGAACCGACAATTTGCGGTATTCATGCGAGTCACCCCTGGCGACTTAAGCGAAGTTCATTTACTAGAGTCCTCACCAAAAGACTCACTCAAGGCCAAGCTACACACTCGTACCTATGCACAGCCTGGGGATCGCTTTGACAGCTTTCAGCTCTTTATTACAGATACATCAACACAAAAGATCTATCCGGTTGACGCTGACGTGATCGATTATCACGGCCCTCCACAAATTCACTGGCATGCAGACAACGATTTCTTTACCTACCAAAAGGACGATCGTGGACATCAACGCACAAGAATTATCGCTGTCGATCCCGCTACGGGGGCCAGCCGCACCATTGTGGATGAGAAATCCCCCACCTTCATTAACCAGATCAAATATTACAGCCATTATTCTGCCGATGGAAAGCAGTTGATTTGGGCGAGTGAACGCAGTGGTTGGAACCATCTCTACACTTACGACCTTAAGACAGGCAACGAGACGGATGAGAATGACGGTAAAACATTTCACGCCATCACATCCGGACAGTGGGCAGTCAAAAAAGTTGTCTCGCTACAGGAAGCCGAAGGATATCTGATCTTTAGTGCGGTGGGAACACAACCCAAGGAAGATCCGTATCATGAACACTACTTCCGAGTAAATCTTGATGGCACTGGATTGACTCAACTTACCGACGGAGACGGGACTCACAACATTAAGCTCTCCCCAGGTAATAAGTATCTCATTGATGAATACTCTCGCATCGACCTACCTCCCATCCATACACTTCGGAATGCTCAAACTGGAAAACTCATTTGCCATCTTGAAACCGCGGATATTTCCAAATTGAAACAGCTCGGATTCTCTTTACCCGAACGCTTTGTTGCGAAAGGCCGTGATGGGGAGACCGATATCTACGGGATGGTCTACCGGCCTCGCATTTACGATCCCAAATATAGCTATCCGGTCGTTGAGTATATCTACGCAGGCCCTCACGATTCACACGTCCCGAAGTCCTTCATGACAAGAATGAGGATGTTCCATTTGGCTGAACTCGGTTTTATCACCGTCATGATCGATGGCATGGGCACCGACAATCGCGGGAAGGAGTTTCACGACGTCTGCTGGCAAAACCTTCAGGACTCGGGACTTCCCGATCATATTGCCTGGCTCAAAGCCCTAAACAAATCATATCCACAGTGTGACATTTCTAATGTTGGAATCTTCGGAACAAGTGCCGGCGGGCAAAGCAGTACAGCGGCAGTCCTGCATTATCCGGACTTTTATACCGTCGCAGTGTCTTCCTGTGGTTGCCATGACAATCGGGTCGACAAGCACTGGTGGAATGAACAGTGGATGGGCTATCCGATCGGCGATCACTACAAAGACCAATCCAATGTTACCAATGCCAATTTATTGGAAGGAAATCTGCTCCTCCTAGTCGGAGAAATGGACACCAATGTTCCTCCTGAATCCACATATCAACTGGTAAACGCATTGATTAAATCCAAGAAGGAATTTGATCTTCTCGTCGTGCCAGGAATGGGGCATTCTTCCGGTGGCGAATATGGACAGCGACGACGATGGGACTATTTTGTTCAACATCTACATGGACTGACCCCTCCCAATTGGAACAAACATTCCTACCCACCTAAATAATTCACTGTTTATGAGTACATAGGCCGCCTTAGGACGTTAAAGAAGTAACCACTCAAAACAGGGGCGTTGTTTTGAAGGATCGGATTTAACAATGTTTTTTACTAACACCCCTTACGGCGAAGTCCGCGAATCGCTTAAAAATCAACCACTAGACGACAAACAGACCTTTTTAGAGTCCATGGTTCATTACTTTTTGAATCTGGACCAAGCAGCTCAAAACCGCCTACAGGAGATTGAAGGCGCAATCGATTCCATACTGGAGCAGGAATAGACTCCATACCTTCAACAACGAATCGGCTACCATCCAAAGGTATTGATCGCTTGATTGGTAAAACAGCTGCAATCTGTTAAATTACTTGTCCGGAACAAGTACAACCTTCAGGCTAAGACGAACTCTCTATGAACATTCTTGTTGGGTGGGAAGCCTCCCTGGAAACTGAAACACTTGAGTTAATGCTCAACGTGGGCGGACACGAAGCAACCATCTGCAGCGAATTGGACCAATTCAATCAAGCTTTGTCTGAACCTGATTGGGATGTCGTCCTGTTGTCACTTAGTTTTCCGTCTCAGGACGAGTCTGTCACAACCTTTGAACATACTAAAGAGCAACTCCCTGGAGTTCCCATAGTAGGCGCTGCCAAATCAGACGACATCACTCATCTTATTCAATTCGTATCTCAGGGATTGCATACACATGTCATCCGTGATGATGAGGGCAACTTCATCATGCTCCTGATTTCCATGCTCGAAGCCGCCCATGAAAATGTCAAAGCGCTGCGGGCTCAGGTCGTGGCTGAACGCCTTAGTGAAGAAGTCGATTCAGTACGCAAATTGCAGGAATCCGTCATTCCTGATGACTTACCGGAATCCAATGGCTACAAAGTCATCGGTCGCTATGAACCTTCCGAAATCCGAGTAGATGGCCAAAACATGGTTGTGATGGCCGGTGGCGATTATTACGACTCTTTTGCGTTAGACGACTCCAAAGTCGTTATGCTTGTTGGCGATGCATCCGGTCATGGCGTCAAGGCGTGCATGTCCATCATGACGATGCACACCTTGATAAGGATGATCCGCAATAATCGCTTTGCAAATACCGCGGATTTTGTCAACGCGGTAAATAACAGGCTATGCAAAAGTGATATCGTCCAGGACGAAGGCGGCTTCATTACGATCATCTACTGTATGCTCGACACCGAATCAAACCATTTCGAATGGACTTGTGCCGGTCACCCGCTGCCACTCCTTCAAAACCTTGATACAAATGAAGTCACGATTCTCGGAGACGAAGATCAGATCGGCTTACCTCTGGCCGTTATGGAGGGCTGGGAATATGAGTGCATCTCCGCAACCATCCCACCGAATAGCCGGCTCCTGATTTACACCGATGGACTGGAGGAAGCATTTCCTCCAAGTGGTGATGCGTTGGCCGATCAGTTTGGAGTAGAAGGAATTATCCAGGCGTTAAAGGATTCTAAAGACCAACCTCTGGACGAAGCGCTCGAACTTATCTTCCAACGATCCTCGGATATCACCGAAGGCACAGGCCGTCATGACGACACTTCCGTCATGATCATCGAACGCGAATAATTAGCAATTGGTTATTCGGTCGACGTTGCGTCTTGCGGAACACCTTCCTCATTTTCCGCGTCGTCCATTTCGATCACATCCGGCGTGGACTCAGACTCGGCTTCTTCACGCAGTTTCGCCGGCGCAATCAGCCCCTGAAACTCCGGCTCGCCATAGCTAACAACAAACGGAGGTAATTCAATTAGGGTGTCATCATGGCGTTCTACCCGAACTTTCCCCGTCGCATCTTGATAGCCATGTTCAATTCCATTCGCGATCAGATTAGATGAGAAGTCGATTATGCATAAAGCAGGCTCAAATCGCGGCTGCAAATTGACCACCACCACTTCGCTGCGGCTACGTTGATCGGATAACTGACTTTGCCGCAACAGGTGCCCAAACCCTCGAATAACGCTATCTGCAAGATTGACTCCATCGCGATTGGTCAATGGACTTACGTCTACCAACAACACATGACTGGCGCCCCACAACACAGCCGCTTCCACTGGTGCATTATGCGCAAACCCTCCGTCTACCAACTCCAATGCATCTCCTGCATCTGGCATCCCCTTTACTTCCTGTCCTGGAAATGCGGGATAAATCGCACTAGAGCCTAATACTACGTTCATGAACTGCTGAGGAGACTTGGCCAGATCAATCCCTCGATTTCCAAAATCAGGTTTTGGGGATTCTGAATTGGCTTCGAGATAAAAGTAAAGTTCGGACGGAATTTCAGGACGACTCCGATCAATCGCCGTAGTGGTCAGTACCAGGTCACGATGTAGTACATTGTTGGTGGTGATCCACTGACCCATTTCCTGCAGACGCTGATCAACCGTAGCATTTTTATCGAGATGCAAGTCCATATCATAATGACGCGCGTGTTCCTCGAGCATCGTGGAATAGCCGTCGGCCAAGGAGGCTCTGATCCCCTCCCCCGTCGAAAAGGTCTTCTCATTGATCAGCATGGTGACGAATTGCAGCAACGGTAACCCGAGAACTCCGACGGTCAGAACCCAGTGAATTCTCCCTCGTTTGATTTTCAATTCCGTGCGATTCGGTTGATTTGCTACCTTGGACACAAAGTAGTAGACGGCACCACAAAAGAGCATTGTCAACGCGGTATATTCCGAACCCAACTGGCACCAAAGCCAGAGATGATGCAAGAGATGGTTGTGCCCTAACAACGCCCAGGGCTCAAACGGAATCCAGACCAACGCAAATTCAACGGCACCTAAACAGAGACACGTCCGATAGAAGAATTTCAGTCGTGTTGCATATTCCCGCTTAAATACTCGACTAATCAAATACACAACGGTCATTTGTAGAAAGGCAAACCAAATTCCCGCATTAATCCGCACGGCAATCGACGGTTTGATAATCTCTCGTTGATCCAACGATGTCCAAACATCTCTCCAGACTTCCTGTCCAGCCGGATAAGTGGAAACCTTCATGGATACGGGCACGGCGTTTAACGCCCCACCTGACGTGCCCACCACCAGATCGATATCAAGATCAGAGCCATATTGGGTATTGAGTTCACCGAGATAATCTTCAACGGCACTAATGGCACCGACCTGATATGCACAGCGAGCGCCACCTCCGGACAAAACTACTGCGAGACGAAATGGCTGATACTCCGTCGCATTCTTTTGTGCATGGGCCAGCAATTGGCCGACTCCTTGTAAATCCTGACGGATCAGAAGCTGATTGCTTTCTTGTTCGAGTGACCGAATCTGGTGCTCCAAATCCAAATACTCCTGATTGCTATCGGGAGAGGCGAGGAATAACGGGGCAGCCTCCGAATAGGCGTGCTTTTCAAGCAGTTCTTTAAACGCCTCCAGCTGTGGATACTGGCGATTCGCAATCAACACATCATGAGGAATCTTCACCGAATTAAGAGCCGGCAAGTGCACTTGCTTCAAATCGGATTCCAAATTCGCATGCTTTGCAATGGCATCGTCCCAAACAAATCCTAGAGCCTTGGTACCTTCCGCTTGACGGGCAACGCTTTCCAGTACCTGGGTGTGCGAATGCATGTAATGAACAGCCTGCTCTGGAAGGTCGATGCCCATTTGCTTCAACGCCAACCGCGGAACCTGAGCCCCAGAGGCGGACTGCGGATGCACAAGAAACACCTTCAGCTGCCCGGAATCCAGCAGAGTACTTAATTCTTCGGGAGTCCAGTCGTCATTACTGGCATGCGTAATGGCTACGGAATGATAGAATCTCTGGAATCCATCGACTCTACGTTCTGACGTAACCCAAGGCCCTTCGCCCTTACCAGCATCCATCGTCGCCAAATACTCAAACTCGTCCACCAATTCCGTCTGTAAGACGCCACGGATATATCCCCCAGCCGTTAATAGAGCAACGTCCAGTTCCCCCGTTCTTAACCAGTGGGTTACTTCGCGATACGAGCCTGCCGCGACCTGAAATTGAACTGGTGGATTCTGCGTGCTGGAAAGACGCTCCAACAATCCTCTCAGCTCACCGTCCTGATCTTGAAAATCCTCATAGGTAACGACACCTAGACGAACGAGCAACTGCTGCTGAGCCATCAGTTGCATTGGATGCAACCAAGAAAAAACGACTGTTATTAATCCAAGCCAGATTAATTTCACTGTCCTACCTCCGGTGACTTCTGATGTTTAAACCCAACATCTCTTAACCTTTGTGAGTACTGCTCGTCCAACTCAAAGTTGGCAATATCCACCAAATACTTGGCTCGCATTTCTTCCAAAGAAGAAACGTCAGGCACGACATCCAGTGAATATGCAATACGATCAACCAATCCGGAGAAGATGACACGTTTATCCCATTTTGAAACAGGACTCGGTGCCAACTTATTTAAATGATACAGCATATTGCTCGCACAATTGTTAGCAATCGTGTGATAAAACTCGGGCTCTACCTGTAGTTTTTCAGCTCGCTGTAAGATGTCTTTAAAGAGACTCTGAACGCCGGTGTTATCAATTTCCAGCGGATACAATCGTACGGGATCGACTCGCACATGGGTTCGCAGTCCAATCAGATCTCGTTCTGTCCCAACAACATAGGTCAGTTCAAAGTTACGGTACAAACCGGGGAACACTGCAAACTCTTCGCCCTGTTGTCGATGAATCTCTGCCGAGACGGCCAAGGCCTGAGATTGTTGCTGCTCGTCTACATATTCAAACGTCACAAAGACATGGGCGACTCCTTCCCACGCAGCAATCTGCTCCACGCCAAGCCAAACTTTCCGTAGGCCACCTAAAGGTATTCGACGTTCGCCCCAGTTGGCCTCAAAGTCGGATTCCGTGTCGTAACTGAAGTCTCTTACGTTTTGCACAATTGCGACATCGTCTTCATATCGCACGGTTATTCCGTGCTCCATGTCAGCGGCCCAAACCCGATCAGCTCGTGGCTGAACCGTCCATAAAGCCAGGAGTACGATTAGGTCAAAACACCAGACGCCATAGATGAAGATCGAACGGTTGCCCCAATACGCAGCAGCTCCAGCCAGCCCCCCAAAGACAACAATTAAGAGTAAGATCCCCAAGCCGAATCGACCTCCGGGGAAATTCAGAACGCCCCCCATTGCCCACAGCAATACCAGAACCCAGAAAATCCATCCAAGTACTTTCAACAACATCTGTAACGTAGGCCAAATCAATTCACTGTCTTCGAACATGTCTGAAGTATAAATCATCTGTGATCGAAACATGCAGCGAATGCAATATAAATCCGATCTCTCTATGGTCATCGGCATTGTCATCTAGCCGATTTGATATAATCGCGACATGGAGTTAACCGAATTGAATTCCATTTCAATCACAACCTGAGAGACATAAATTACCTGGAGTTAGAATAGATCTATGAGTGACATGCATCCTGCATTTAGTGATTTTGCCCGAGGCGTAACGACGGAAACCGCTTTTGACGTATTAGTCATCGCAAAACAACTCAAAGCTGAAGGCAAGAAAGTAGTGGAATTGGAAATTGGCGACAGCCCGTTTCCCTCGACTACCAACGGAGCTCAGGCTGGCATCCAGGCAATTCAGGATGACCATTGTCACTATGGCCCATCCATCGGGATTCCTGAATTCCGTGAAGCCGTTGCCAAATACGTAAACGACGAATACGGTCTGGATGTAGCTGCCAACAATGTCACGGCCGGTCCTGGAGCGAAGATTTTTGAAACGCTTTTCTGTGAAGCATTCATTAACGAAGGTGACGGTGTTTTAGTTTTCAGTCCATTCTTCCCGACCTACCCGCCAAACATTGATCGACGCGGCGGTCGAATCGTCTACTCCGAATTGAAACAGGAAAATGCATTCCGTCCGAATCTGGCTGACATTGAAAAATTCGTAAATGAAGATCCTAACCCCAAAGCAATCTTCATCAACACGCCACACAACCCAACCGGAGGCATTGCCACAGAGGAAGACCTGAAGGGAATTGCCGACTTGATTCGAGGCAAAGACATTGTTGTCTTTGCGGACGAACCCTATGACCAAATGGCCTGGGAAGGGCAGCATCACTCCTTACTTGCACAACCTGGCATGCTCGACCAATGTGTCTCTTGCTATACCTTCAGTAAGTCCTTCAGCATGAGTGGCTGGCGACTTGGATACGCCGTAAGTAGTGAACGCATTATTAATATGATCGCAAAGCTCACAAACAGCACGCTTTCGTGTATCCCGCCGTTTGTCCAAATGGCCGGAGCCGCAGCGTTAAATAATGACCGAGCCCAACGCGATGAGTATATGGCCGAATTCAAAGATCGCACGATCTCACTGGCAACGAAACTCAATGAACTCGACGGAGTCAATTGTCTCATCCCCGGTGGTACGTTTTATGTTTTCCCCAACGTGGCGGAAATCTGCAATCGTCACTCGATCACTTCGCACGGACTCGCTTTGTATCTACTCAAGGGCGCGGATGACAACTTTGGCGTTGCCTGTTTGGGAGGAGAGTGTTTCGGGGATGCTGGCCATGGATTCATTCGATTCAGTACAGCTGAGCCGCCTGAGCTAATTCAAGAAGCGCTGGATTTTCTGCCGGTTGCCTGGAGTAACAGTGAACGTATTCAGGCCTTCTTGGCTGAAAACCCTCAGTACCAACTGGAAACTCCCTATCCTGTTTAACGCTAATTGAGAAGGAAAATCGCGTGGCCGAGGTAACGAGCATTGCGCAACGTATCATCTCCAATGTCGAGCAAGTGATTGTCGGTAAACGACCTCAGTTGATCCTTTCGCTTGTTTCCTGGCTATGCGAAGGGCATATCCTGTTAGAGGACGTGCCCGGAGTCGCCAAAACGATTTTGGCCCGAGCGCTTTCACGCAGCGTCGGTTGCTCGTTTAAACGAGTTCAGTGTACTCCGGACTTACTACCAACCGACGTGACCGGTGCTTCCATCTTCAACCCGAAGACGACCGAATTTGAATTTCGCCCAGGGCCAATCTTTGGCCAGTTGGTACTAGCCGATGAAATCAATCGGGCCACTCCGCGAACTCAGGCTGCCTTGCTGGAAGCCATGGCCGAAAGCAAAGTAACCGTCGACGGTCATTCCCATAGCCTGACACCTCCTTTCTTGGTAATTGCTACGCAGAACCCTGTAGATCACGAAGGAACATTCCCTCTTCCTGAAGCGCAATTGGACCGTTTCCTCATGAAACTCCAACTCGGTTATCCCAGTATGGAAGAGGAATTGAAAATGCTCGAAATGCTGCAGCACAAACATCCGCTCGAATCAATCGGCGAAGTCGTCTCAGCCGATGAGATCATCGCCTGTCAACAAGTCGTTCGCTCGGTTCATATGGATGCCAAGGTCAGCCAGTACATTATGGAGATCGTGCATGCCACACGCGGGCATGAAGATCTAACGCTTGGGGCCAGCCCTCGTGGATCGATTGCCTTATTTCGCGGGAGTCAGGCCATGGCCGCTCTACGAGGCCGAGACTACGTACTTCCTGACGACGTGAAATTCATCGTCGCTCCGATCCTTGCCCATCGTTTAATCCTGTCGCCGGAAAGTCGACTACGCAAAGTCACCGCTGAACAGGTCGTGCAGGATGTCGTCTCTGAAATTGCCGTCCCCACTATGAACGTCTGAATGGTGGGTGGCCCATGAAATGGATCATTGCCGCACTGTTCATTTTGGGACTTTCGTATGTGATCGGTTCCGACCTTCTGGCGTATGCAATGTATTCACTGCTAACGCTAATCGCAGTAAGCCGATGGCTTTCACGAAATTGGGCGGAACAGCTATCGGCAACAAGAGAATGCTCTCAACTAACTGCCGAAATCAATGATCACATCGGGGTGGAGCTTGAGGTATCCAATACGGGTGGCCTTCCCGTTCCCTGGATATTACTGGAGGACGTCCTTTCAAAGAAGGCGCTTCAACACACACCGCCCAGTCTGGAATTACAAACGAGTCGTATTAAACTCACTATGCTTAGAGGCCATCAATCCAAGCGGCTTCAGTATCATTTCAAATGCAACCGGCGAGGCTTTTACCAACTCGGCCCCACCGTACTTGAAACAGGTGACCTGTTCGGTCTCCATCGCCGGTATCAGGTAAGAACAGAACCGCAATATCTCACCGTCTACCCCAAGGTCGTCCCCATCGATGGCTATGATCTATCCAGTCGACGCCCAATCGGCGAGATCAAAATGAGTCATCGCCTGTTTGAAGATCCAACACGCATTGCCGGGGTACGAGCCTATCAGGAAGGTGACCCACTTAATCGTATCCACTGGCGAGCCACGGCCAGAACCGGAAAGCTACATAGTAAAATCTATGAAGCCTCCACCGTAGCCGGGCTCACGATCGTTCTCGATTTCCATCAAAACGGGTTTCACCGACAACATGAACCCGTACGCTCTGAGTTAGCCGTAACCGCTGCGGTTAGCGTTGCCAACACAATACAACTACTCGGGCAACAAGTCGGCCTGCTTACCAATGGACATGACGCAGCAGAACGAATGCGTCGTGAAGGATGGAAAGTAGAACTCGATAGTCGACAGGAAGCCCAGAATGCCGGGACAATGCTGGATGACAACGATCGTCTCCGTCCCCTACAGGTCCCAACCCAACGGTCATCCGAGCAGTTTTACAGAATCCAGGAATTACTGGCGCGTGTCGAATTAGCCGACGGCCTCGAATTTCCCCGGTTACTACTCGAAGCCCAATCGCGTATACCAAGAGATGCCACCGTTCTGGCTATCATTTCACGGCAAAACTCGCAGACTACCATCGCGTTAGAAAACATGGCTAGACAGGGGTTTGCAGTTTCAGCGATGGTCAACGTCTACGAACCGACAGAATATGCGGAAATATCAGGACCGTTAATTGCTGCGGGAGTGGATACCTACCATTTAAAAGACAAGGAGTCGATTGTTCATGTTTGCCGAAAACAGGTACTTCGTTAAATAATTAAGGCATGGTTAGAAAACAAAAAACAACGCTCGACTATATGGTGATCTTCATTAGTCCTGCGCTGGTAACCGTCATGGTTACCAGTTTGGCATTGTTTGTGTCGACTATCCTCAACCCCAGCCCCTTCATGTCACGTTTCAATTTCGTGCTGATGATGTACTCTATGGCCACGGTCGCCATTGCACGAATCTCTATCGAAGAAGGGAAAGAACGTGCTGTCCTGTTTGGCATGCCTCTAGCGGCTGTCACGCTGTTGGCCATGACAACACTCGTCCAATACGAAGATGCAATCGGCGGCATGAAATTCATTTACAGCGCCGTTGTGATCGCTATTACTTGGTGGTCGGCTCACAAAATCACCTGGGACTGTACGGTTATAGAAGATCATGACGATTCCAGTGGACAAGGTTTGCTACAAAAAATTGGCCTCGAAGATCTCATTGCTGAGTCAGCATCCAATGAGTCTGAAGGCGAGAGCCCGGCCCAAAGTTCCGAGGACGAATCAAAGTTGACGTGGTTCGAACGCTGGAAAGAAAATCGCAAGAAACCACACACTCCAGGCGTCTGGGTGATCTACTACTCTCTGGCGGCACTTCCACTCTTTGGCTTTGGGCAATTCCTGGCAGATGCTGCAACCAATGAGTTGTGCTTCAAGTACCTGTTTCTTTACGTGGCTAGCGGACTCGGGTTATTGCTTACCACCAGCTTTCTTGGATTGCGTCGATATCTTCGACATCGTGACGTGGAAATGCCCGTGGAGATGGCCAGCACGTGGCTCAGTGTGGGGGCCTTAATGATCGCCGCCTTCATGCTAATCGCCTTGATCTTGCCACGCCCTGGAAATGCCCGTCAACTGACAGACGTGAGCTCTTGGTTTGACCAAAGTCAGGATGAGTATGAGACTTCGGAATACGGTGTTGGCCCGGATGGGAAACAAGACGGGCAGGAAGGTGAATCCACTGACTCCCCGGAATCCAATAGCTCTGAAGGTTCAGAGAATCCAGAAAACTCCGAGGGACAGTCCGGGAGCGATCAAGACGACCAAGGTCAACAAGGTGAGAACAGCGAACAATCTCAACAAGGAAATACCTCGTCGGGAGATTCAAACACCGGTGGGCAGACCGATGAAAGTGAGATGGAAACGAACGGGAAGGAAAATAGCGACGACACATCCAACCAGGACGATTCTCAAAACAACGACAATGAAAACTCGAATCAACAGGATGACAATACCGGTCAGTCGCAATCTCCCCAACAAGAAGACTCGAACCAATCCAACGACTCGGACCAGGCCAACGCCTCGAATCAATCCAATGAAGAAAATCAGTCCGATAATTCCGAGGGGCAACAAGGAACTCAGAATCAAGCTAACAACCCTAACGACTCGCAGGAAAACCAAACCTCAGACGACAATCAGGACTCCGAAGACAATGCCGAGTCTAACGATGGCAATCAACAAAGCGAATCATCCGAGTCTTCATTTCAAATGCCAGAAATGCCATCTTTGGGGATCCTTGGCAAGCTATTCCAAATCCTGTTTTGGATTGTCGTTGGCATCGCGTTGATCTACTACCTCATCAAAAACCACAAAGCGTTACTGACCGCTCTAAAGGAAATGATTACTGGTTTTCTCGATTGGCTTTCAAGTGTCTTTGCCGGAACGCAAGTTGAGCCACTTGTTGAAGAAGAAGTCTCGAAAACAGTGCCGTTGCCTCCAGTGGCTCCCTTTAGCAGCTTCCGCAACCCGTTTACCTCGAACTCTCAGATGGAGCTCAATGAACTGGTGCAGTACAGCTTTAAGGCACTGGAATCCCTTGGATATGAATTGGGAATAACGAGAAATGATGACCAAACGCCGAATGAATTCACTCAGGCGATTGCCAATCACATCACTCCGCTGGGCCAATCTGCACTAAGACTTGGACGGCACTACAGCCTGGCAGCCTACGCCCCTGGCATGCTGCATCAAAGCTGTGTGGAAGACTTGAAAACGTTTTGGCAACAACTGAGCATTGTCGAAATACGCCCAGTTACACCGATTAACGAGCCGGTCTCAAGTTAACACTGGCGATTGTCTTATCGTCAGCCGAGCGTTCAGTAGGATGAGCCGTAAGATTAAACTCGCCGGACTCCTGAACGACCTGAACGATGTTATCTTCCCCTTCCACAGAACGTCCGTAACGATAGATCAATCCTGCGGCATACTCTAAGGCGTCGTCAGTAGAAGGCCCTGTGATCAACGCATTTGGTCCCTTGAAGCTTATCGGCTCAAGAAAGGACGTACTCGTTGCATCTTCCATTCGATGCATGTACTCAAGCTGAGTATTCTCTTTTTGATCACGCCCCAGAATGACTTTGGTTGCTTCGTTGAATCGAAAATGCCGTCCTACATTCAAAGCTTCATAATCCCACCGTGCATCATCTACTTGGATCTGAATCAGGTCATGTACTTTATTACCAAATTCAGGCTCCGTCAGCGCACATCCGGTGGAAGGCGTGGGAATCATATCTTCTGTAAAACCAAAGTCTCTGGCCAATTGAATTAGGCCTTTTCGACTACGACCTTCGAAGTCGTAAAGTTTTTCCCGGTCTACCAATCCTTCGCGTTCGGGCTTGGTGGGTTCAAGCAACTTGGCCGATAGAGGGCGTAGTAACAGATCCTCTAACCCTGAATTCGTTGAAATAATATTTAGATCCCGTCGCTTCTGACTCATTGGACGTTGACCTACAACTTCACCGCTAATGATAAATTGAGCATCCACGGCTTCCATGAATTTATAGGCTCGTTCAAACATATAAATCCGGCAATCTACGCAGGGATTTGCTCCTTTCCCGTAACCGTACTGTGGGGAACGCACGAGGTCTAAATAATCATCTTCCTGACCTATCACCGTAATATTGGTGCCTAAGGCCCGCGCTGCCTGAGCAGAGGTGTCCTGACAACAGGTAAACATCGTCTTGAAATTCAATGCTTCAACTTCAATCCCCTGTTCCTGCATGATGCGGATCGCCAGCATGCTGTCTAATCCACCGGAAAGTAATGCAACGCAACGTGTCATATCAATTCTCTACTAATTCTTCTATCTCGTGTTCGGGAATATCTTTGTCCGAACCATCATTCCATATCTTTGCTGTCGATTGATATTTCATCAACCTCCAACATCGATTCTTCGTCAATTTCCCCCAAAGAGTTTAACGCATTCAGCGCCGCCTGTTGTTCCGCTTCTTTCTTACTATTGCCCCAACCAGAATCAAAAACTCGTTCGCCCACTACGGCACAAACATGGAATTCCTTTTGATGATCAGGTCCGCGCTCATCCAGCAACTGATAAACAGGGGTCAGCTTGAATTCCCGTTGAGCCACCTGTTGAAACAGAGACTTGTAATTGATCGGCACGCCATCTGACACCATTTCTATCATGGAATCTTTTAGGAACGTCAGAATGAATCCCTGAGCAACCTCATATCCACCATCTAGATAGAGTGCTGCGACGATAGATTCAAATGCATTCGACAAGATCGACCGAGGAATAGAATCCTTAGCCCCAATGCCTTTCCCAACAATCACCACCTCTTGAAGCTGCAATTGATCAGCGACTGTTGCACATGTCTTTCGACTTACAATCACCGATTTTATTCGCGTCAACTCACCTTCAAGGTAACGTGGATATTCGCAAAACAACCATTCACTAATTACTTGTCCCAGAATGGCGTCGCCAAGAAACTCCAAACGCTCATTGGACGCCAACCGATGATTGGCCCCGGACGTATGTGTCAAAGCAACCTTTAATAACATCGGGTCACGGAAACGATAGCCGAGTCGCCCCTGACACACCTTAAGCTTCTCGCGGTCTTGCTCCGAAATCTCTATATCATCGGTTGCTCGCGTAGGGGGAGGTCGATGCCCGCTAAACCAGCCGCGAAACTGATCCCAAAACGTTCGTTTCGATTTCATTATTCTTCTCCGTCGTCCAACAGCATCATGATTGGCTGTCATCGAACCTATCCGCCAGCGTGAAACCTGTACTTCACGCCAGTGGACTGTACCAAGAAGAATCCCTCAAAAAGAACCACTGGAAATAATTATGGGAATAATAGTGGGCCGTTCAGAAGAATTCCTGTCTGTTTAGAATCTATCCAGCCTACCGTTTGGTCAAGCGTCTTAAAGGACTTCCTGACAATCTCCCTCTAATGTTGTCCGCAACATTGCTATAACCGGTACAATCCGTCAGCCATCCTCTACACACTCAGGGGACTAAAGAAACTACAAACTGCGTGTGTTGACTGTTTGGCTCTTCAATAACAGAATCAATTGGACAGGCCCAACAGCTAAAAAAACACCATGCCCCCTCATAAATCTTCGAAGACCGGGAAGGAACAGCGACATGATCAACACGCTATACCTACCTGAATTACGGGAAATGTTGGCCGAAAACCGCACCGAAGAGATGGCTGAGTTCTGCACTGCCGTCCATGCCGGCGTAACGGCCGAATTCATGGAAGGCCTGACGCCGTCAGAGGCTTGGCGAGTTCTACAGCATGCAGAACCCTTTCGACGTTGCGAAATCTTTGGTTTCTTCTCCGAAGATAAACAGCTCCAGATCCTCGAGGGTGAAGACCGTCAGGAAATCGCCCAACTGATCGAAGTGATGTCCCCCGATGATCGTGTGGACATTCTCGAAGAAATGGACCAGGGCATTGTCGATGAATTACTGTCGCTACTCTCACATGAAGAGCGACGCAATGTGATTCGACTGCGTGAGTATCCAGATTCCAGTGCGGGATCGGTCATGACAACCGACGTTGCAAAACTCGAAGAGCACCTCACGGTATCTCAGGCACTCGCCGAACTAGGCCATCAAGCAGAAGAACTGGAAACGATTTACTACCTATATGTCGTGGACGAAAGTGACCACTTACGCGGCGTCGTCTCAGCCAAACAACTTGTCCGCTCGATTGTGCAGCCGGATAAATCCCTTGAGGAGTTAATGGAAGAGGATGTCGTTAAAGTGGATGCCTTTGACGACCAGGAATCAGTAGCCCAGATTGTGGCTCGCTACGACCTGTTGGCTATCCCGGTGGTTGATCGTCAAAATCGCATGCTGGGTATCATCACTCACGATGATGTTATCGACGTCGTGATGGAAGAGGCTCAGGAGGACGTCCAAAGAATTGGTGCGGTGAACCCACTCGAGGAAACCTACCTAAAAACTCCGCTACTGACACTCGGCTGGAAACGTGGGATGTGGTTGATCATTCTCTTCTTTGCCGCCTTACTGACGGCTTTTGCGTTGGAGCACTATGAAGCTCGAATCGATCAGCACGTATGGCTAGTCATGTTCATCCCACTAGTTATTTCCGCAGGAGGGAATTCGGGCGGGCAATCCTCTACTCTCATTATCTCGTCGATGGCACGAGGCGAGATTCAGTTGACCGATTGGGTGAAAGTCGTCCGTCGCGAAATTGCGATGGGCCTGATGCTTGGGTCACTTCTCGGGCTATTAGGCTGGGGCGCTGGCTTGTTTTTAGCTCCTAAGCCGATGTATGCAGCCATTATCCCGATCACAATCCTCTGCGTCGTCATTTGTGGAACACTTTCAGGGTCGCTACTTCCACTGTTTTTTCGCCGGCTAGGATTAGACCCAGCTCTCATGAGTAATCCTTTTGTTGCTGGAATCGTCGACATCCTGGGCATTATTATTTACATGAGTGTGGCGGGCGTCTTCTACAGCCTGTACCCCATGGCTGAAGCGGTCGCAGGATAAGTGTTTAATCTACGCTCCTGCGGTATACATCGAGTACGGCCTCGCGATGACTTTCCGTTCCAAACAGAGTTTGAGCTCGGCTCGCAGCTTCTTCGGTCAAGCAACGACTAAATTCCGGTTCTTTCAAAACCTGGCTCAACCCATCTGCCATGGCGCGGGAATCTGCTTTAGGCACGAGTACGGCTCCTGATTCACCAAAGATTTCCTGAGTACCACCAACCGCAGTGGCAACAACAGGAGTCCTGTGTGCTGCCGCCTCCAGCAATACCCGCCCGAGTGGTTCCTGATGGGCTGGATGAGCAAGCACATCAATTTCCTGAAGAAATTGAGCAATAGGAGTCCAATAACCAACAAGATGCACCCTGCCTGATAGCGGACCATGGTTACCACGTTGCAGAAGTGCTTGTTCGTACTCGATACTCTCTTGCTTGTTCGAATGCCGTACACCGGCAATCACTACATGAGGATCGACCGTCGGATCCTTCACCAGCCAATCTTCGACAGCATCCAGTAGAACATCCCATCCTTTACGAAGACCTATCTGCCCAACACCTCCAATCAATCGAGAAGATGAATTCAATCCGAGGCTAGCTCGCAGACCATCTCTGTTCATCACCGATGCATTCTCGGATGAATCGGAGGCAATCCCGTTATAGATTCTCAAAATCCGTTGCTCGTCCAATCCTTGATCCAGGTAACATTGCCTTGTCGCATCCGAAACTGCAATACACTTGCTCAACTGACTCAAGTCACTGATAACTTTTTTACTGACCTTCAAGATGTCCCTGACGTGCCCAAGACAGGGAATCGATATCTCGTTCGCAATTCGACCAAGTACTCGTGACATCGACAAACTGTTTGCATGGACTATTTGCGGGGAAATAGATTTTAGCTTTGCGAGTAAGTCGGCGCTAATCAACTCAGGATCTTTTCTCTGCCCATTTGCATTGGTAAGTTGCAGACCCTCGCTCGCTATACCAAGTTGCTGCAGACGATCAGCGAAAGGCCCTGCTGGAGGGCAGAGAACGATAGGTTCAATTTCTTCGGGAGTCGACGCTAAAAACGACAATAACGAATTCTCTCCACCGTTAATCGATGGGAATTCGCAAAGATACGCCACTCGGATCATTGCACTACTTTAGAGCAGGCCATACGCAGTCAGAGTACCACGTAATGATTCCAACTGTTCTGCATTAAGAGGTGTCATAGGCAAGCGTAGTTCGCCTGTATCCATACCGAGCAACTGCATAGCCGACTTAACAGGAATGGGGTTTGTTGCAAGACCGAGCATATCCCGGCAAAGCGGAAATAGCTTCAGATGCCATTCCAAGGCCGTCGCCACGTCGCCAGCGGCGTATGCCTTCACCATGGCAATCATATCTTTGGGCACGATATTCCCAACGACACTAATCACCCCAGAACCTCCAATTGCCATCAGAGGCAAGGTTAGGCTGTCGTCGCCACTCAAAACTGTCAGATTGGACCCGCAGATAATTTGAGAGGCCTGATCGAGGGAACCAGTTGCTTCCTTGACCATAGTAATATTTTCCAATTCGCCCAAACGGCAAATCGTATCCGGCTCAATATTCTTAGCCGCTCGGCCCGGAATATTGTAAACACAAATGGGCAAATCAACTTGCTCAGCCACAGTTTTGTAATGCTCGTAAAAGCCTTCCTGCATTGGCTTGTTGTAATACGGAGCTACCATCAATGCTGCATCAGCACCTTCTTTTGCCGCCCACGAGGTGAGTCGTAGCGCTTCGGCTGTACTGTTGGATCCCGTACCTGCCATCACCTTAATACGGCCAGCAGCAGCCTGTACCACTTCAGCAATCACCCGTTCATGTTCATCATGTGATAAAGTCGGAGATTCTCCAGTAGTACCAACAGGACAAAGACAGGTCGTTCCGGCTTCAACATGAAATTCCACTTGGCGTTTCAATGCTTCGTAATCCACTACACCGTTAACGATTGGAGTTGTGATTGCGACAGACAGACCAGCGAATTCAGCGCCTTTTCTAGCCATTTTTCTTTACCTGTGATTGATATATTTCATGCGTATTAAGGGATTTGAAGCCTTCATGATAAGCAACAAACCACATCTATAGAAGGCGGCGAGCGCTGAAAAGAAACTTGAAATTGAGCCACTAACGCTTTACTCAAATTCGTATTTGTCGCTCAGAAATTCCTCAAAAGCGCCCTCTGGGACTTTAGCTCCAGCATGATTCCCAGACTGCCACATTTCTCGAGCCTGTTTTACATAGCGATCAGACTTGAGAGTGATCAAATACGCGGCCTTTAGAAAGGGAACCATGACCGAGTCATTGAAATTAGTATCGGCGATCCCCATCGCTAGTCCAACGCTTAATTTATTGCGTGGGTGAGTTCGTACCACGCCAGCTGCTTTGATTGTCAATTCTTCAGGAGTCACTTCTACAACGACCGCTTTGGTGCTCGAACCAACGTTGATTTCGGAACCAGATTCATAACTATCCATCGCTTGGTTTGCCAGGCGATTAAAATTGTGAACAAGTTCATGCATCAATTTCAATCGCTGATAGGCTGTGGCTGCTTCGCCCTCTCGCGCGATCGTTGATGCGGCCGCCAATTGTTCAACAGTAATGTCTAAATTCCGTTCGGCTAAAGCAACGCGTGCGAGTGTAAGCATTTCTTTCAGCTTTGCCTTTTCTTCCGGCGTTAGTGGCTCCGGCTTCGACTCGGGATCCTCTGGTTCAGGCTCCGGTGGTTCAGGATTCGTTTCAGGCATCTCTTCCGGCTTGGGAACCTCCTCAGGTTCCGGTTTCCCAAAGTCCTCCGGTAACGGCTTGAGTGGATTTGGCCCGGTGTCAGGATCCCTAGGCATCGGTTTTTCCTGAGGCGTCTCCGGATCCTGCTCAGGGTCACCCTCTTCCGCACGCTCCGCGACTTCGGTATTCTCATTCCCTCGATCATTCGAAGTGTTCGACAGTGGCGTATTGTTTGGATCTTCTAAAGCGACTTCTGGGCCTCCAGAATTTGAAACCACCAAAGCAATCACGACGCCCCCCAAGAGAAGGCAAGTAATGGCTACCAAGGGCATTGGGAATCCACTGCTTGGCTTTCGCTTTCGGCTACGTGTAACCCGAGCGGCACCGATAGAGGGACTCTCGTCTAATGAAAAAGAGGAACCACCAGCTACTGACTTCGAGCCCGGTATTTCAATACCTCCGGTGGGTGCTGCTGCGCTGACCGACAAAGGAACCTCATCGGCAACGGGGATGGAAGGTGTATTCGGCACGACAGGTGTTGCCACTGGAGTTGCAATAGGCTGGGTGACCTGCGGAGTAACTGTTGCACCTGCCGCTAAGTGTGAAGGCACTAATTGTTCGGCCAGAGATTGCTCTGCGGGAGCAGTATCGTGGTCACCTTCGCTTGATGGCGTTGATCCTTCCTGAACATCTGCAACCTTCACAGATTCAATCGGCCCCAACAAATCCACCAATTCCAAGGCTTCTGGAAGAACGCCGCTGGCAAGCTCTTTGTCGTATGCCTCTCGCCTATCAGAATCTGTTAGGACAGCACGTGCTTCAGATATTTCATCCAGAATTGCAGCCCAGGTTCGTGCATTCTGTCCGGGTTTGAAACCACGGACTTTAGCCAGAGCATCATCACATCCAGCAGCAATCGCGGCTTCATCCGTTTCATCAGACGTGACACCAAGCAATTCGTAATATGTTGGTTTCTTTGGAGCCGTATGGAGCTCCAAGTACTGCTTATATGGATTAAATTGCTCAGTCATCTCAATTCCATTCCCTAAAGGAGCCCTTGCCATGGCATGTCGCATTCCCAAAACACACTTGCTCAAAACTCCTATATATAGAACGTATCATACCGCCCGCTGTACTCACTAAAGTGAATTTGCATTTTTTAGGGATTTCAGGGAACAAACCGAACGTAAGAACTGTCGAAACATTACACTCAAGTTACGTGTTTACACCCATATTCTCGGTAGATTTCTGATTTGGAATGTTGTTATGAAACGTCTTCTTGGCACGGTCCTTTGTTTCACCACTATTGCCGTTATAGCAATAAGCACTTACAGCACAATTTCGCGTAAAGCGGTTAACCCAGCCATTGAATTAACACCGGTTGTGCAGCCGGCCGCAACGTCCGCCCAGACTGAAAAGCCTGATGCAACGGACACAATCAGTGAAGAGGTTCGAGGTAAGGCTAAGAAGTTATATGACGAGGGAAACTACAAAGAGGCATTCGATGCCTACAAGAAGATCGTGACAGATCCCAAGGCGGGTGGACAACCTTTAGTATCGGACCTAGCCATCCTGTATCAGTGCATCCAGCGAATGCGATACTATTCCCAATGGGACGAATTAATCGAAAACGTCGTGGAAGCTCAATCCAATGACTGGCGAGTTCTACAGGCTGTCGCAGGACAGTACCAATCTGCCCCTAAATACGGAGTGATCATTGATAACCAATGGCAACGAGCTCCACAACGGATGACGGGCAACGCACGCAATAGTCAAGAACGGGATCGAATCCGCGGACTCCAACTCCTAAACCAGGCACTCCCGTTGGCCATGCAGGATGAGAATAAGAGTTCGGTCTCCAGATTCCTCATTCAATTCGCACAAGCCTGGCAGAATTACCGTGGAGCCTGGCGAATGCAGGCTCTGACCGATTTATCCGAGCTTCCCGATTATGGTGACGGATATGGCAACGGATATGGAGGCCAAGGGGCTCCGGTAGACAACCAAAACAACCCTGTTTTTCACTCAATGCCAAAGTCCTGGGAGGAAGCGAGTTCAGACGGAGAACGGTATCGTTGGGCGCTTCACCAAGCTGGAGTCGTCTATCCACCTCAGAAAATCTATGTCCAATACCTATTCGCTCAATTCTTACACGGTCAGTTTGGCGTGCAGACGATGCAACGATATGGAGCCGGATTTTTTGGTGGAGCTGCAGTCAATGACGATGACGAACGTCCAGCCACCGGTCGATACGCACTAACGACTCTCGAGGATGACGAAACCATCGCTCAGCTGGCAACGGGCGTACAACGCTTTGACCTCCCTGACGAATTCAATTTCGTAAACATTCTTAAGGAAATTGCCAATTCCACCGAAGACAGTCAGTCGCAACACATCATTCAGGCCAGTACAACCTTAGCACAGCTCTATCAAAACCGTCGGCAGTATCCGAAAGCAGCCGACGTTCTTCGCAGCATTATCAAACGATATCCTCAAATCACCAAGAACTACGGAATTGGTGAGACCCTTAAAACAATTATTGGAAACTGGGGAACGTTCGATCCAATTACCAGCCAGACTACCAACGAGCAAAATGTCTTCACCTATAAATTCAGGAATGCCCATAAGGTGACCTTCACGGCACATCGAATTGATGTCCCAAAACTTTTAGGCGATGTAAAAACTCATATCGAATTGAATCGCGCTTCGGATGTGCAATACACCGTAAACGACCTCAGCAGTCTGATGTATCACCAACATTCTGCCCGATACATCAACGAAAAAGTGGCCAATTGGTCCTTGGATTTAGAACCCCGCGAAGCTCACTTTGACAAACGAATTACTGTCGAAGTTCCAATTAAGGCAACAGGTGCCTACCGGATTACCGCCACGATTGAAAACGGCAACACCAGTTCAATCGTTTACTGGCTAAACAACACGACCATGGTCAAGATGTCCACCAATAATGGTCAGATGTTTTATCTAGCAGATTCCACCACCGGCAAACCCCTCCCCAATACCAAACTCGACTTTTTTGGATATCGTCAGACCCGCACCAAAGACGGCAAGATCCAGAACATCGTAAAGAAATTTGTAGAAACGGCTGACGAAGACGGCATGGTTGTCGTCAACAAGACACTCGCTCCGACCAATCTGCAATGGATCACCACAGCACGGGATGGACAGGGACGATATGCGTATTTGGGATTTCATGGCATCTGGTACGGTCAAATCCATGATCAGCAATACAAACAAAGCAAAGTCTTCATCGTGACGGACCGTCCGGTTTACCGACCTAATCAAACCGTCAAATCCAAGTTCTGGCTACGAAAAGCACAATATGACAAAGACGATGTAAGCCAGTTTGCAAACATCTCTGCTTCGCTTGAGCTTTATAATCCACGCGGCGAAAAGGTATTGAGCAAAAACGTAAAGACGGATGAATACGGTGGTTTTGAATTCGAGTGGCAGGCTCCTGAAGATGCCATGCTGGGAGTATACCGATTCCACGTTTACGGAATCGGAAGCAACCAAGTCTCCGGTGGAAATACGTTCCGCATTGAAGAATACAAGAAGCCTGAATTTGAAGTGATCGTGGAATCCCCGGAAAAACCTGTTGCTTTGGGGGAAGTCATCAAAGCCAAAGTCAGTGCCAAGTATTACTTTGGAGCGCCCGTAACCGAAGGGACTGTCAAAGTCACGATTCGCCGCTATTCCCACAGCCAAAATTGGTACCCCTATCGCACCTGGGACTGGTGCTTCGGGCCGGGATACTGGTGGTACTGCTATGACTACCCGTGGTACCCGGGTTGGCACAAATGGGTCGGTTGCCACCGCCCTGTTCCTTGGTGGTATGGCACTCCTCACAATCCACCAGAATTAGTCAGTCAACAGGAAGTCGAACTAAATGAAGATGGGACGATCGAATTAGAAATCGACTCCGCTATCGCCAAAGAACTACACCCTAACACTGACCATCGTTATGAAATTCTGGCGGAAGTCCGAGATCAATCCCGCCGCACCATTGTCGGCAATGGTTCCGTGTTAGCCACACGCAAACCTTTCACTGTCTTCAGCTGGGTGGACCGAGGCTACTACCACTCCGGGGACACGATTAACGCGAGCTTCAACGCCAAAACACTCGACAACCGACCCGTCCAAGGCAAAGGAAAACTTCGGCTGTTAGAAATCACTTACAACCGGGACAACGAACCTGTGGAACGAGTTGTACAAACCTGGAAACTCGACACCGATGCCCAAGGATTGGCCAAGCAACAAATCAAGGCACGTCAAAAGGGACAATACCGAATATCCTATGAAGTCGATGATGGCAATGGCCACGTGATCGAAGGGGGATACATCTTCACGATCATTGGAGATGGGTTTAATGGCGACAGCTTCCGTTACAGTGATCTGGAGCTGATTCCGGACAAGGCCGAGTATCGACCTGGTGACACGGTCAAATTACAGATCAATACGAATCGCCGAAATGGCACCGTCCTGTTATTTGTCAGACCGTCCAACGGAGTCTACCTACCGCCTAAACGCATCGATCTGCGAGGCAAGAGCACGGTGGAAGAAATCGCCGTCATTCGCAAGGACATGCCTAACTTCTTTGTTGAAGCGGTCACCGTTGCCGATGGAAGAATCTTCCAGTCGACGAAAGAAATTGTAGTACCTCCGGAAAAACGAGTACTCAATGTCGCCGTCGAACCCTCTGGCACGACATTTAAACCCGGAGAAAAGGGAACGGTTAAAGTGCGACTGACCGATCACGCGGGAGAACCATTTGAAGGCTCCACCATCGTTTCGATCTACGATAAGTCCGTAGAGTATATTTCCGGTGGTTCCAATGTCCCCAATATTCAGGAATTCTTCTGGAAGTGGCGTCGCAGTCACTATCCTCGCCACGAGTCAAATCTACTGCGACACTCCTATGAGCGAGTGCCACCCGGAAAGAACCAGATGAGAGCTTTAGGGGTCTTTGGCCATACGGTTGCAGAGGACATGAGCAATCTGGCGAAAGACAAGCGCGGAAATAAATATATGTCAATGAACACCCGATTTAGAGACCAAAGCAACGCGTACTTTGGCCAATCATCTCGAAAGAGCGCAATGATGATGGGAGGCATGGGTGGCGGAGGAGGTATGCCTGCAGCGGCCATGGAATCTTCGTCTGCCTTAGCCGCCGATGGTGCCTTGGGCCTTGCCCTAGGCGAGGACATGGACAGTAACGCTCCAGCAGACCCCTCCGAACAACAGGCTCCTCAGGGTGAAAACGTAGAGGCGACAGTACGTAAAAACTTTGCCGACACTGCGCTTTGGGTGGGGACAGTATCCACCGATAAAGAAGGATTTGCCGAAGTCGAATTTGAAATGCCGGAAAACCTAACCACCTGGAAGGTCAACGTCTGGGCAATGGGACATGGTACCAATGTGGGTGAAGGACATACCGAAGTCATCACTCGCAAAGATCTGATCGTGCGACTCCAGGCACCACGCTTTTTCACCGAGACTGACGAAGTCGTCATTTCTGCCAACGTCCACAATTACCTCGACTCAAAGAAAACCGTTACCACCAAACTGTTGGTAGATGGTGAATACCTGATTGCATTGGATGAAGCAGATCGAGAAGTGGTGGTCGACGCCAACGGAGAAACTCGTGTCGACTGGGTCGTCAAAGTTCAGGGCGAAGGCGAAACAACAATCCAAATCCAGGCTTTGACTGACGAAGAGTCCGATGCGGTTGAGATGTCCTTCCCTGTCTATGTACACGGCATCCTAAAAACTGAATCCTGGGCCGGCACAATCCGTCCTGACCAAAACGATGCCACACTCGGTTTTCGGGTTCCCGAAGAACGCAAACCAGAGCAATCGGTTTTGGAAATTCGTTATTCCCCCACGTTGGCTGCCGCCATGGTCGATGCCCTTCCCTACATGCTGGCTTACCCATACGGTTGTACAGAGCAAACCTTGAATCGCTTCCTACCAGCGGCAATCACTCAACAGACGCTGCTGAATATGGATTTGAATCTGGAGGATATCCGCAACAAACGGACAAACCTGAATGCTCAGGAAATTGGAGAAGATCAACAGCGTGCCCAACAGTGGAAACGCTTTGATACCAATCCAGTCTTTAGCCAGAGCGAAATGCAGAAGATCGTTAAGGCTGGGGTCACTCGCCTTACCAACATGCAAAATCCAGACGGAGGCTGGGGCTGGTTCGGTGGAGGCCGACATTACAGTTACCCTCACACAACAGCGGTCGTGATTCACGGCCTTCAGGTTGCCCGTGAAAATGGTATCGATGTGGATGCAACTGTTTTATCCCGAGGTATTAAGTGGTTAAGCAACCATCAGGATGCCGAAGTGGAGAAGCTAAAACGAGCCACTTCCAAAACAGTGCCTTATAAGCTCTACGCAGATAATCGCGATGCATTGATTTACATGATCCTTACCGAGGCTGATGTAAACAATGTCCAGATGCAAGATTTCCTTTACCGAGACCGCACCAAGCTCAGCGTCTATGGAATGGTCGTCTTTGGCTTGGGGCTCGAAACAGTTGCTCAAGAGGAACGACTCACCATGCTCGTGCGTAACATCGAACAATATTTGATTCAGGACCAAGAAAACGAAACAGCCTATCTTGAATTGCCGGCTGGACACCATTGGTGGTATTGGTATGGCGATGAGATCGAAACTAACGCCTTCTACCTAAAATTGCTCGCAAGAGTAAAACCACAGAGCCTGCAAGCATCTCGACTGGTTAAGTATTTGCTGAATAACCGAAAGCATGCAACCTACTGGAAGTCGACCCGAGACACTTCTCTGTGTATTGAAGCATTTGCCGAATATCTAAAGGCCACTGGCGAGGCGAGTCCTGACATGACCGTCGAAGTCTGGCTCGACGGTGAGAAGCACAAAGAAGTAAAGATCGACGCGTCCAATCTCTTCTCCTTCGACAACAAACTTATTCTCAAAGGCGATGAAATTACGTCTGGAGATCATAAAGTTGAAATCCGTCGACAAGGCAAAGGCCCAGTTTACTTCAACGTTTATTCCACCAACTTCACGCTGGAGGATTTCATTGAGAAAGCCGGATTAGAAATCAAGGTTGAACGCCGCTATTACAAATTAGTGGCAGACCACAAAGATGTAGATGTTGCTGGAAATCGCGGGCAAGTCGTCCAACAGAAGAAGGAAAACTACAAGCGTATTTCTCTTAGCACGGGAGATAGTGTTGAGAGTGGAGACATCATCGAAGTCGAACTACTCTTCGAAAGCAAGAATGATTACGAATATCTAATGTTCGAAGATCGAAAAGCCGCGGGAGTTGAACCAGTGGATGTCCGCAGTGGCTGGGTGTACTCAGGTCTTAGTGCCTATCGCGAAATGCGGGATGAGAGTGTCAACTATTTCCTACACCGCATTAGCCGAGGTAAACATAGCTTCACCTATCAAGTGCGGGCTGAAATCCCTGGCAAATTCTCTGCCTTACCTACGATCGGCTATGCGATGTACGCTCCGGAGCTACGAGCCAATAGCGATGAAATCAAGATTGAAATCATCGACAAATAGTGGAACCAAAAAGGGCATGGTCATCGAAGACCATGCCCTTTTTTTGTCCTAGGTTTTTTAGATTTTCTAGGCTTCGTCGTCTAACAACTCAACGGCTGCGAAACTGCGCCCTTCCAGCATCGCCAGACTCGCGCCACCACCTGTGCTGACGTGCGAAACCTGATCGGCAAATCCTAGCTGCTGAATCGCCGCTGCACTGTCGCCACCACCGATGATACTAGTCGCGTCACTGGCAGCAATCGCTTCGGCAACTCGTTTTGTACCAGCATCGAAGGGAGGCATTTCACAAACTCCCATCGGGCCGTTCCAGACGACGACCTTGGCATCCGCCAGAATAGCCGCATAAGCTTCCGCCGTCTCTGGGCCAACATCGAGTCCCTCATAGTCATCAGCGATAGCACCAAAAGGTACGACCTGTTTATTACAATCGGGACTAAAATCATCACCGCAATGTGTATCCACCGGCAAAACCAATTTATCGCCACCTTGAGCGATTAACTCGGCTGCCAACTCTACCTTATCGGGCTCCACAAGACTTTTGCCAACGTTTCCGCCCTTGGCCAATGCAAAGGTATAAGCCATTGCTCCACCGATTAGCACTTTGTCACAAATCCCCAGCAAGTTGTTGATGACCGTAATTTTGTCGGATACTTTGGCTCCACCAAGAATTGCAACGAAGGGACGATCAGGGTTACCGATAGCATCTGAAAGATATTGAATTTCTTTGGCAACCAGAAAACCAACGACTCGAGGTTTACCTTCCATTGCCTGAGGAACGGCAACCATACTTGCATCGGTACGATGGCAGGTTCCAAACGCATCATTACAGTACACGTCACCAAAGGCCGCCAATTGAGAGGCAAATTCGCTACAGCCAGCTTTTTCACCTTCATTGAATCGCAAGTTTTCAAGCACAACGACTCCGCCATCCGTTAAAGCGGCAACTTTAGCCTGTGCATCTTCGCCGACGGTATCTGCGGCCATGGCCACGTCCACACCAAGCAACTCACCAAGTCGCACTGCTGCCGGAGCTAGACTAAACTTCCGATCGTTGCCATCTCCCTTGGGGCGACCCAGGTGGCTCATCAGGACTACACGCCCGCCTCGATCCAATACAGAAGTGATTGATGGCAATGCCATTTGGATTCGGCGATCATCTGTAATCTGCAATTCGTCATTAAGAGGAACATTGAAGTCCACGCGAATTAATACCGTTTTCCCGGCGACGTCTACCTGATCAATTGAAGTCTTGGCCATAGTGTTGTTTACATCCTGTTCGAATCTAACGATGGTGTGAAAGTTAGGTCTATTTTGAAGACAAACCCGTTGATTGAAAAGTGCTGTTCACGATCTAAGCGGAAGTGCAATAGGAATGTTTCAAAGAATTAACTTTGCCTTAGACAGGTAAAACACTGTACATTGCAAACGCTCGGGTAATGTATCACTTCAATTGGAGGCAAGTTCTTTCATGGCGGAAATCATGAACTGGTGGCTTTGGGCATTGACCATTGTCGCCGCATTACTAATCCTAATCGCCCTACGGGACGTCACCCAAAAGAAGCACACCATTCTCCGTAATTTCCCCCTGATAGGCCGTTTGCGTTATTGGTTGGAAACCATTGGCCCTGAGCTTCGGCAGTACATTGTCAGTAGCAATAACGAAGAACGCCCATTTTCCCGCGATCAGCGGCGTTGGGTTTATGCTTCCTCAAAACTACAAAACAACTATTTTGGATTCGGAACTGACAAAGATATCGAACGAACGCCAAATCATCTGGTGATCAAACATTCCGCGTTCCCCATTTCGTCCCTTAACAAGAGCGAACCAGGTTACGATCCGAAGCATTCGATCCCTGCCGCAAAAATTCTGGGACGGCATCGCGATCGCAAGCACCAGTTTCGACCAGCCTCCATCGTCAACCTATCTGCCATGAGCTATGGCTCGCTAAGCGCAACTGCGGTGGAATCGATCAATCGTGGCTGCGCTTCCGCTGACTGTCTGCACAATACAGGAGAAGGAGGTATCAGTCCCTTCCATAAAAAGGGCGGGAAACTCATTTGGCAGTTAGGAACAGGTTACTTTGGTGCTCGTGGTGCTGACGGTGGATTTTGTGAAGACAAATTCAAGTCCACCATCGAACAGGCCAATGGCATGGTCAAGGCGATTGAGATCAAATTTAGTCAGGGAGCCAAGCCTGGATTGGGTGGAATGCTTCCGGGCGCCAAAGTCACTCCTGAAATCGCCGCTATCCGGGGAATTCCAGTTGGAAAAGACTGCGCCAGCCCTGCCTTTCACTCAGCATTTTCCAACGCCGACGAAATGCTCGACTTTGTAGAACGACTAGCTGATATCAGCGGATTACCAATTGGCATCAAAAGCGCTGTGGGTGAAATGAGTTTTTGGGACGAACTTATCTCCCTCATGAGTTCAGGCTCTCGAGGTGTCGACTTTATCGCTATCGACGGAGCAGAAGGTGGTACGGGTGCCGCTCCACTAACCTTCTCCGATCACGTTGCTTTACCCTTTAAGCTGGGCTTCACTCGTGTTTACAAACGATTTGAAGAAGCCGATTTGGCGGACAAAATATTCTTTATGGGGTCCGGTAAGCTGGGATTTCCTGAAACAGGCTTGCTAGCGCTTTCACTTGGCTGCGATGCCCTGAGTATCGCTCGAGAACCCATGCTGGCGATTGGTTGCATTCAGGCTCAGAAATGTCATTCCGGCCACTGCCCAACCGGCGTAGCTACTCAAAGCAAATGGCTAATGAGAGGATTAGATCCTACGCTCAAATCAAATCGTTTAGCCAACTATCTCATTACATTGAGAAAAGAACTTATGCAGCTCACCCATGCGTGTGGATTTGAGCATCCTGCACAGATTACCCCTAGTCAATTTGAGATCGCCGATGATCAATACGGCTCCAAAAACGTTGCCGATGTCTTCGGATACGAAGATGATTGGGGACACCCTTCAGCGCAGGACATTCAGGCTGTGCTTGACGAAATGCATCAGGCTGAAGAAGTAAGAAAAACAGCTTAACAGCCGTTTATTCCGGATGTGTGACTCGCAGGTTTAACTCACCCAACTGCTTGGTTTCAACATCCCCAGGTGCACCGGTCATCAGGTCCGAGGCTTTTTGAGTTTTGGGGAATGCAATAACGTCACGAATATTGTCCAGATCCCCGAACAACATCACGCAGCGATCAATCCCTAATGCAATGCCTCCATGTGGAGGAGCACCAAACTGGAGAGCCTCCAGTAAAAAGCCGAAACGATCTGCAGCTGTCTCTTCATCGATTCCCAACAGACCAAAGACTCGCGCCTGCTCCGCCTGGTCGTGAATTCGGATCGTTCCGCCACCAGCTTCATACCCGTTGATCACGAGGTCATAAGCAACAGCGCGTGCCTGCCCAGGATCCGAATCAAGTAAGGCGATATCCTGTGGCCGAGGCGCGGTAAACGGATGATGCATGGCGACCCAACGATCTTCCTGTTCGTCGTGCTCAAACATTGGGAATTCAACCACCCAAGAGAAATGCATGTCATTAGGATCGTACAAAGCCAATTCTGCGCCTAACCGTTTTCGCAAGGCAGACAACGCTTTGCAACTGACTTCATAAGTATCAGCGATGAAGAACATTATATCGCCAACCTCGGCACCCATTCGTTCCCCAATTTCAACGAGTAATTCGTCTGCGAAATTCTTGGCAATCGGAGACCAAAGTGTTCCATCTTCCTCAACGCGGAACCAAGCCAACCCTTTCGCACCGAAATCCTGTTTGACCCATTCGGTCATGCCATCAATATCTTTTCGGGAGTAATTCCCAGCAGCCCCTTTTGCATTGATCCCACGTACGACACCACCCGATTCCACGGCGCCGGAGAACACACGGAATTCAGCTTTGGCAGCCAAGTCAGAGCAATTAATGAGTTCCATACCGAAACGCAGGTCAGGAGCATCGGAACCGAACCGTTCCATGGCTTCATCGTAAGTCATACGTGGCAGAGGTGTTGGGAGATCGATTCCCTTTAAGTCCTTTGCCATCTGCTGCATCAAACCATCGATCATTCCAATCACATCGTCCTGATCGACGAAGGACATTTCCACGTCTAGCTGAGTGAATTCAGGCTGACGGTCTGCCCGCAGGTCTTCATCGCGAAAACATCGAGCGACCTGAACGTAGCGATCGTAGCCGGCCACCATCATGATCTGTTTGTAGAGTTGGGGTGACTGTGGCAGAGCATAGAATTGACCGTGGTGCACACGGCTAGGTACGAGATAATCTCGAGCACCTTCTGGAGTGCTTCGTCCCAGAATTGGCGTTTCCACATCGATAAAGTCATTTGATTCGAAATAGTCCCGCATCATTTTGATAATGCGACTACGCAGCAGCAATGTTTCCTGCATTTCCTTACGGCGCAAGTCCAGATAGCGATACTTAAGACGCAGGTCTTCCCCAGGAAGCTCTTGCTGAGATGGTGTAAACGGTGGAGTTTTACTCTTATTGAAGACTTCTAAGCTTGTAACTCGCAATTCCACCTGACCGGTAGGCAACTTTTCGTTAATCGTCCCTTCGGGGCGTTCAGCCACCTTTCCAATCACTTTGATGACGTCTTCGTTTCGAAGAGCACTTCCGTCATCGACCAACCCGCTTTCCGGACCAAAGACAATTTGTGTCTTTCCGTAACGATCACGCAGGTCAATAAAGACAGCGCCACCATGGTCCCGAGAACTATCCACCCAGCCACACAAAGTGACTTCCTGATCGATATTCTCCGCTCTTAATTCGCCGCAGGTATGAGTACGAAACACCGTGTTTTCCTTCAAAGTTTGAATCAATAGCTACTTACAGAGGTCATGCATTACCTCAGGCCAAACCGCTATTCTACTTAGAGAACTAATTATGCAAAAGGCAGCTTTAAGAGATGAATCATCCTGTCTCAACCAGAGATAGGATTTGATCTACTACTTGATCCGTCGTCAGTTCTTCCGACATCTGAATCTGCTTGCATTCAGGAAACCCTCGAAACCAGGTTTCCTGTCGCCGTGCAAAGCGGCGTGTGTGATAGACAACCTGCTCCATCGTTTCTGCAAGGTCACGTTCCCCCTCTAGATGTTCAACCACTTCACGGTACCCAACGGCTTGAAGTGCCGTCCGTCCTAGTGACTCCGAGGCACTCAGCAATGACTGAACCTCAGCCACCAATCCTTCATCAAACATTTCCTGCACACGTGCTTCAATTCTGCTGTGTAATACTTCACGAGGCCAACACAACTGAAACACAAACTGTTTATTGGTACTCGTCTGGTTTTCAAACTCCTGTTGCTGATGGCTAATGGGTTGCCCAGTCAAGTGGTAAACTTCTAGGGCCCGAGTCACTCGCCGTATGTCATTGGGGTGGAATTTATGCGCCGAAAGCGGGTCAACTTGAGCCAACTGTCGATGCAAGGCTTCCTTCCCGTGTAGTTCAACCTGCTCTTCAACCTGCTGTCGAAATTCCCAATCGGCTGCAGGTCCACCGAATATTCCTCTCAGTAGCACTTTGAGGTACATAGGCGTCCCACCTACAAAGAGCACTTTCTTTCCGCGAGCTTTGATTGCTTCGACCGTCTCGTAAGAACGAGTCAGATATTCCGCAACACTGAACGGCTCGTGCGGATCAAGAATATCGATCATATGGTGAACAATACGCTGTCGATCTTCCGGTGATGGCTTTGCCGTCCCAATGTCCATGCCTCGATAAATGGCCATTGAATCCAGCGAGATGATTTCAGCATCAATCTTTTCGGCCAACCGTAATGCTGTACTGGTTTTCCCGCTGGCGGTCGGACCAGTCAGAAACCAGCAATCATCGTCGATTGCCTGCATCGGCTCGCTCTCATGCTCCGTCATAATTGATATAACTCCACAAATTAGCCGTGAAATGGCCTACTTCACAGACTCTTTACATCCCATGTCCGTTCGGCGATTGTCAGTATTGATTCGTGAGTCTACGATAAACCCTTAGTAGCAAACACGTTATTTCATCGTGGTTTCAAATCCATCTCCTGTAAAGGGGAAAGAATCCATTGAACGAAGCATCCCAGGTATTACATCAACTGATGGCGGTCATTGAAGAGCGTCGCCTCAATCCTCCCGAAAAGTCTTACACAACCAAGTTATTCCAAGGTGGAAACGACTTGATTGGCAAGAAGATCATGGAGGAGGCCGGGGAAGTCGTGGAAGCCGCTGACGAACCGGGGGAGTCCGGTCGAGAGCATTTAATATATGAAGCCGCCGACCTGCTTTACCACCTCATGGTAATGCTCGGCTACCACGAAATTCACATCAGTGAAATCGAAACGGAACTGGGGCGACGATTCGGCGTCTCCGGAATCGATGAAAAAGCATCACGTAACTCCTAAATAAAACCTGCACGAAGATAAGTACCATCCCATGAGTAACCTGCGAATTGGATTACCCAGCAAAGGTCGGCTGTCTGATCTGGCTAGTGAACTTTTGAAAGAAGCCGGCATTAAGTTTCGCCGACAAAATCGTTCTCTGTTTGCCAAAGTTTCCGATCTACCTATTGAAATCATTTTCCTGCGAACTGATGACATTCCTGTACTTTGTGCAGAGGGGGCCATCGACATGGGAATCACTGGATCAGATTTAGTCGCGGAAGCACAGGCCGACGTAGAAACAAGGCTATCACTGGGAGTCGGAAAATGCCGGCTTGCCGTTTGTGTACCTGAAACCATGGAGATCGACAGCCCTGCGGAATTAAACGGCTTACGAATCGCCACCAGTTTCACGAATGTCACCAAGAATTATCTACAACAACACGATGCGGAAGCGCACGTGGTACCACTCACAGGTTCCGTGGAAATCATGATCACGTTGGGAATTGCCGACGCGATTGTCGATCTGGTTGAAACCGGCTCAACGCTCGCCGCAAACCGACTGAAGATTTCTCATGAGATCGGCAACTATGAAACCGTCCTCGTTCAAAACCAGCAAAAACGACACCCTGAACTTGCAGACCGTATCGTTCGCCGTTTAGAAGGGGTCGTTATAGCTCGAGGCTACTCGCTTCTAGAGTACAACATTCCCAAAAATCAATTAGCGCAGGCGGAAGAAATTACGCCGGGATTCAAATCGCCAACAATCACTTCTTTGGAAGACAGTGATTGGTGTGCCGTTCGAGTAATGGTTAAGACGAAGCAAGTCACTTCGGTGATGGACCAATTGGAAGAATTAGGGGCTTCTGCCATTTTGGAAACTCCTATCAACAACTGTCGCCTATAATCTCACTAGCTGCGCCTCTGAAAGGCGAGTCACCACTGCGGATAAGCATGCTGACTCCGAGGCCTCAGCTTCTTCTTGTGTCAACGAAACCGACAAAACAGAGGCTACGGCGTTCGTGCCTATAAATCCGTGCGTGGACTCCAAACCCAGTGCAAATGCGGCATTGACCGTTACCAATTCCAGGAGTGTGCTCGGATTCAAGTCGGGGTACTCGTTCCTTACAAATTCCACTTCGGCTAGCAGATTCAAATCCGGATTAGAAGCTCGGGAATCTGTTCCTAAGCAAACACGCACTCCTGCTGCTAACATCTCCTCCAAGGCATAGGTTGGATGCTGGAAGTAATGGTGAGTTCGAGGACAATAACACACACTTACATTACTATTGAGTCTCCCCAGTAAATCCCAGTCATCATGTTTGAGATAGTTACCATGCACAATTAACGCACGCCAACTACTCGCAAGCGTTTCAATGTACTGTTGAAACGATGACTCTAAAGGAATCCCTGATTCTTCCCACATCCCCAAACGCTCAAGCATTTCTCTCAATGGCCCAGACCGCGTCTGAACCAAAGCACACTCTTCTGCCGTTTCAGCAAGGTGCATTACGCAGGGAACTTCAAAATCTCTACTCAATTCACAAAGCGATTTGAGTTGCTCCCAATGTACCGTGTAGGGCGCATGAGGACTTACGCCTGCATTTACCCCAGAAGTAGCAGCCTGAGCCAGATAGTTTTGAACGCCTGCGGTAACAGCAGAGACTTGCTCCGCTGAGAAATTGATGACTTCCAATAACGACACGATCCGAGTCTTCAATTTTGAGTAACAGGCTAGTAGAGATTGGCTGGTGGTAATTTCACCAATCCCAAGGACACCTATTTCACTGGACTCACTTGCCCCCAACGTGATCGTCTCTTCGAGCCACTCTGCTCCTTGGGCTGCCTTTTCTCGTCGATACTTTACGACTTCAGCAATCCAGGCATCAAAATCGAGACTCGGATCACCGACTGGAGTCGACAGTTCACTAAATTCTAAATGCGTATGCGGGTTGACCAACCCAGGCAACAATGCGACGTTCCCCAAATCCTGTACCTCAAGCTGTTGCTGAGCGATTTGAAATTCGGGAGGAGCAGTCGATTCTGAGCCAACACGGGTGACCACTCCGTTATCGACCTCCACCCAGCCTTCATTTATGGGAGGGGCATTTAGAGGAAAAACCCAGGCTGCTCGATAATATGTCGACATCAGTCACCCGCGTGTTGAGACGTACCAGCGGCTAACTTGGGCCTGGTTTGAATATGGAACCAGGCAATTAGCCCGATCGCGATGACACCACCGCACACTGCAACAAGCGGAGAATACATAGGAGTGCCGTGATAGTCAGTCAGTAGTGGGGACAGCCATTCCTGACTCTCACTTCGAGCCACCAAGACCGTAATCCCGTTGTGCAACACGTGCATAATGATCGTCGGAATCAGACTTCCACAACGGACGGCGATATAACCTAACAGAAGCCCGATAATAAATGCATTTAATGACTGCTGCAAAATCCCGTGCGTGATGCCGAAGAAAAATGCAGAGACGAAAATTGCCGACGAAGGTCGGGAGTCTTTCTGCAAGCCAGTCAGAATCACTCCTCGAAATGCCAGTTCTTCAAAGATCCCCGGAACAATGGCAATTACAAACAGGAGTGCGAACAGGGGAGCCGAATTCAACATCGCTTCGACTGGAGCAGTGGCTGCCTTCATGGCAGGATTGATCGGGTAAAGCTGTTCGATGCCAACACCCAGCCAAATAATCGTGGGATGAAGCAAGAATGGTAACAAAACGCCGATCAGGAGTGCCACCACAGGGGGTTTGGTCAATTTCAGTGACCCCATTCGATTACGTGTCAGCAATACGGCAACCAGAATTGCGGGGACGCCGATCGTTAGAATCAGTGCGATACTATTTGAAAGAACAAAGTCCTGCCAGGTTTCCGGAGCACTGGCGGTTGCATTGGCCACATATCGGAGCATCAAGATGGCAATCGCCACAAAGATCGCCATGCCACCTGTCGGCAGTAATGGCTTATTACGAATTAGTTGACGTCCCCATAAGCGAATGTCCCACTTCTCGCTTTCACGAAACAGAACGGCCTCACTATTAAATTGGAAAGTCGCCCAACGAACAGCAAGGTAACAACAGAATGCACTACTGGCCATTACCGGAATCGCGAAACGAATCGCAACATCGAATTGGGATTCAACAAGGTTTCGCAATAACAACGCAGAGCCTGCAACAGGGATGAGACTTGTGCCGAGATCAAGCTCCACATTGGGCATCACACTAATCATCGACAACGGTAATGCCAGCATCAGAAGCGGCATCATATAGTATTGGCCTTCTTTGCTACTTCGAGCAAAGGTCGCTGCTGCCAAAGCCAATGCACTGAACATGGCAACCAGAGGGATCAAGACCACCAAACTCCAAAGAATATTCCAACCAGGGAACATACCTAGTTTGGAGTGAAGTTCACTTCCAACAGGCATCACCTTGGCGACCATAAATACCCCGGTAAAAGCAATGCTAACGAGATTGGCCAATGACGTCGCAAAGCTAAATACCATGACGGTCAGCAGTTTCCCGGTTACAATCTCGACACGCTTTGCTGGTCCACACAAGAGGGTTTCCAAAGTCCCTCGTTCTTTTTCTCCCGCACACAGATCAACCGCGGGATAAAACGCCCCTGTCAAAGTCCACAGCAATAACATGATTGGAATCATACTGGCCCAAAACTGAGCGGCCTGACTCTCCTCCGGTGCGATATCCTGAACCTGAACTTCAACCGGCGTCGCAACGCCTAACGGAAGCTTGCCCAATTCAAAAAGAGCATCCCTTACTTCTTCTTCCCACTTATCAAGTACGTCAGCAATTCGCGCCCTGGCAATTTTGGATTTATCAGCCACCGAATTGTAGACAATCACCGGCCCCGGAATCGTTTCAGGCTGAATATCAAAACTCCCCTTTCCATCGACTGACTCTTTGAGGAATTGCAAGTACTTATGTAATTCAGGGCTTAGCACTAATGCTGCATCAAATTCCTTACTGTCAAGTCTTTGCTGAAGAGACTCCTGAACCCCTTCCAACGTCGCATGTTCCGGGAATTCTTCCGGAACGAGATCCAATAACGTTTCCTGCAATGTAACCAGCTTGTCTTCTTCCTCACTCGGCTCAACAAATTGAGGTAAACCTTCAAAGGAAGAAGCACCAACCAGCACCACCTTACTCTTACTTTCAGTCACGAATTGAGCAACTTGCATCATGACCAATCCCAATACCGGATAAATCATGACAGGCAGTAAAACCGTCGTGAATAATGTACGGCGATCTCGTAATTGGCTCAGCAATTCCCGCACAAACAATCGTCTTACATTGAACCAGTTCATTCGCATTCCCCTGGTTGCAATTGCTGCTCCATCAAATCAAAGAAAACATCTTCCAGATCTTTCTGATTGAACTGTTCTCTTAGATCCTCTTGAGTTCCTTCACAGAGAATCTTGCCGTTATGCATGATCGCCACCTGATCACAGACTCGCTCGACCTCCCTCATATGGTGTGTCGAATAAAGAATACACTTGCCCTGATCTCTCAACTCCAAAACCGTGTTTTGCAACGAACGTCCAACCAGCACATCCAGGCCAACCGTGGCTTCGTCAAAAATCAACACCGGAGGGTTATGGATAATGGCACGAGCAATGGATACCTTTTGCTTCATACCGGTGGACATCTTTCCACCTGCCACCTCCAGGAACTCCGTCATCTGTAACTGCTCGTAAACCAATGCTGCCCGACTCTGCAACTCATCTTCAGGCATGCCATGGAGACGACCAAAGAACTCCACCATCTCACGTGCGGACATGCGATCATAATTTGAGGTGTTGTTAGAAACAAATCCTATATGACGCCGTACTTGTTCAGCTTCCGCCTCGACATCAAAACCAGCGATGGTGGCTGAACCAGAAGTTGGCTTAAGCAATGTCGCCAGCGTACGAAGAACCGTTGTCTTTCCGGCTCCATTGGGCCCCAACAAACCGAAGATCTGTCCTGGTTCACAGCGAAAGCTCACACCGTCGACAGCCTTCACTTCATCGAGCTCAAGGTCGGGGTAGCTTTTCCGAAGATTCTCAACAACGATCATAAAGAGAGTCCCTCAAGTCGTGCAAAATAAAACCGTGGACAATCAACGCACTAGGTCGACAACTGGACTAACGGGGTTTGCTGCTCTTCGAGCTTTCTTTTCATCCACTCGCGATTTGCTTCAACGGCCTGTTGCTCATGGGTTTCGTCCAGCAATTCATAATGGACATTGCGTTGGCGAGGGGTGAATCCCAATTCTGAAATCGAATCACGGATTTGGTCAAGCGTTAAGTAATGAACCGTACCTGCTTCCGCCACCACATTCTCCTCTATCATTAGGCTCCCCATGTCATTCGCTCCATAGAGCAATGCTAATTGGCCAATTTTGAGGCCTTGAGTTACCCAACTCGACTGAATGTTAGGGACGTTATCGAGGTAAAGTCGTGAAATCGCCTGGACCTTCAGGTATTCATACGAGCCAAGTGGTTGGATATCTGACAACGGAGTGTTATCTGGCTGGAATGTCCAAGAGATAAATGCGGTGAACCCATTGGTTTCATCCTGCAATTGGCGTACCCGTTCCATGTGTTCGATACGTTCCTCCAAAGTTTCGATGTGCCCATACATCATCGTAGCGCTGGAGTGGCCTCCCATTTGATGCCAAACTCGCATGACATTCAGCCAATTCTCGGTATCCACCTTACCGCGGGTCATTCCATCCCGCACTCGATCCACGAGTATTTCGGCACCGCCACCAGGAATGCTGCCTAAACCAGCAGCCTTCAGACGTGTTAACACTTCCTCGATGGTAATACCGTTCATCTTTGTAAAGTGATACAGTTCAGGCGGGCTAAAACCGTGGATATTCACCTGGGGAAACCGCTCTTTAATGTCACGGCATAACTGCTCGTACCAATCCAGTTTATATTCATGGTGTAGACCACCCTGCATCAGTATCTGGTCACCTCCCAAGGCGACTGTTTCTTCAATTTTCTGAAGTAACTCCTCGCGTTCTAACACCCACCCTTCGTCACTTTTCGGGCCACGGTAGAATGCACAAAAATCGCAAACCGCCGTACAGATGTTGGTGTAGTTGATATTCCGATCAATGTTGTAAGTTCGGTACGGCTCCGGATGCAGTCTTTGAGTAACCGCATTGGCCGCTTTACCAATGGCACTCAGGTTGCTTGACTTCATCAAGGCAATGCCATCTTCCGGCGTCAGGCGTTCTCCGGCCACAGCTTTATCGAGGATCGGTTTTATATCAGTCATTGGTATCTTGCTTATCCGTTTTGGGCAACGGCTGCTAATTCATCCACGTACCGGCGAAACAACTCCTGCCCCTGTCGCTCACGTTCGCCTAAATAAAAGTATAAATGATCTCGCAAATAGACTTCACATTGTTGTTGTGAAATCCCTAACTCCGATGCATGTTGAGCAGCGATCTGAGCAATATTCTGAACACCTTCATCGCGTGCTGCTGAAAGCGCCTGTTCGATAGTACTCAAATCTAATTCCAAGTCGGCACGGGCAGTCCACATAGCAAAGACAAATGGCAAGCCGGTCCAGTCGACCCATTCCTGCCCTAAATCCCAGGTTTCTGCAAACTTAGATTTGTCGACATGCATTGCTCTGTCACCGATGATCAACACGGCGTCAGTTTCCAATTCCTGCAAATCACTACCGATGGGAAAGGGATGTAGTTCCGGGATGATCCCGAGTCGTTTTTTAAGCAAGACCTGAACCAAGGCTGCACTTGTACGAGAACCTTCATCCAACGCCAATGTCTTAATATCCGCCGAGTGGCATTGGCTCAGTAACGAGACGCTGTATACATCTCCGCGACAAGCAATACAGGCATCGGAAACAATCTTATAGCCGGGATCTTGAAAGTACTCTACCGTCGGAATCAAAGCTACATCCAACTCACCGCGAGACAGGTCGTCAGCCAAACGACTGGGCAAATCAAATACAATTTCAGCATCAGGTAGACGCTCAGCCAAACCAAACACGAGCGGTTTGGTGTTGAGGTAGGAAACAGCGCCAATTCTTACAGGACGAGCCATGTATGCAGAATTCTCCGAGGTATCTCAATGGTGCTTGGATTCTGCTTCAACCTTTTAGGTCATTCACAGGTCAAGGCACCCAATCATTAACTAGTCATTATAGTTGAGGTTTTAGTTAATAGAACCGGACCTAAGGCGGGAACAATAACCACAATTCCGTCCTACTCTAGACATTTTTATACTCATTCGACAAATATCCCAGCCTCTTCCCAAGTTACTGGAACTGGAGCGATTTGCTGAACATATTCATCGACCATGGGGTGACGGATTTTCAACCGGCGCGAATGTAAAGCAATACACCGCCGTCGCTCATCCTCATGGTGTGTTCCAAAGGTCGTTTGAGCCCCATAAAGGGTGTCTCCTACGATCGGAAATCCTCGACTACCGCATTGCAATCGAATCTGATGCGTTCGTCCTGTCTCCAATTCTATCGACAGCCAGGATTTACCTGCCTCCCTCTTCATGACTCGATAGTGCAATACAGCCTCTTTAGCTTGCTCGGCGCTATCCGTACATATTTCACTTCGAGCTTCACCAGGTACTTTACGCATCGTATCTAGCCACGTGCCTTGCTCCTCCAAAACTTCACCTTCTACACAGGCCCAGTATTCTTTCTCGACCTGCCGTTGCTGGAACTGATTTGAAATTCGCTTTGCTGCACGCTGATGCAATGCAAAAACCATCACGCCGGTGACGGGGCGATC
>CALKCC010000051.1 GCA_938082855.1 uncultured Pirellulaceae bacterium
CAGTTGGGATCAGGTTCACGAAGAAGCTGAAAATATGGAACATGCCGTCAGTGACCTGTTGGTTGATCGGATCGATAGCTATTTGGGGTTTCCGGCAGTGGATCCGCATGGCGACCCAATTCCTAAAGCGGATGGAACAATATCCGTTTCTGAGGGATTCCTATTGGACGCGGCTCTCGAAGGAGCTTGTATTCGTGTAATCCGAGTGTTAGATCAATCTTCAGAATTCCTCAAACAATTGACCGAAGAAGGAATTGAGATTGGAACCGTCGGAGATGTAATCCTCTCAAACCAACAACACATACAATTGCAGCTTGAACAGGAATCGGTCATTACGTTAACCCACGAGATGGCGGGAAGAATTCTAGTCGATATGGCAGAATCCCCCTGATGCAATTATGAAGGAAACTGGAATGTCACAGCAAAGTCGACTTCTCAAACAACTGGAATCCGCCAGGTCGTTTAGTAAGAAGCTATTAGCCGATTTTACCGAACCCCACTCATGGACTCATCAGCTGCATGAAGGAGGCAATCATGCACTGTGGTTTGTTGGCCACATGGGGACGACTGATAATTTCATGCTCTCACTGATTCGACCTGAATGGAGTGAAGTGAATGAATCGTATGGCAGCTTATTTGGCCTTGGGAGTCAGCCCAGCAGCAATATTGACGATTATCCTGCGGTAGACGAAGTTTTGGCCTTCATGGATGGCCGCAGACAGAGACTATTACAGGTTCTGGAGGAGTCTGGAGACGAGCAGCTGGCTGTGCAGACGCCGGAAGGAGCTCCGGAATTCATGCCGGATTTTGCTTCGGTATTTGAAACTGCAATTTGGCATGAAGGCCTGCATTCCGGGCAATTATCGTTGATCCGACGTTCTTTGGGGTTTGAACCACTGGTTTGATTAAATTACCTCAAGGGAATTGTGTTTTCAGCTAGATTCCATCGTTTTAGGCACTTGAAGTTTCAAACGAAAATGCTGAGAATTGAGGGCATAGTGATTCTGCTATAACCGCTGTCGTACCATGGTGCTCGCAAGGGGGAGCCGTGAACCGAGTCAGGCCTTAACCGGAGCAGCTCTAAGCGGGGTACTCTTGTGCGAGTACCATTGTGCGACAGTGGCAGGTGGATCACTATTTTCCGTCAACCATTGGATGATTGAGTGTGACGCAATAATGGATCATGATGATTCCAGCCAGGAGCAGCTAGGTGGTACACCACCGCAAGACGACCGCTATGTCGTAGTTGCTCGCCGTTACCGTCCACAGTCATTTGAAGAATTGGTTGGGCAAGAGCACGTTCGAAAGGCTCTGGCTAATGCCATCAACACCAACCGCGTTGGGCACGCCTATCTATTTACCGGCCCACGAGGCACTGGTAAGACGACCACGGCACGGATTTTTGCCAAAGCGCTGAATTGTGTGAACGGGCCGACGATGACGCCCTGTAAGCAATGCGATATCTGTCAGGAAATCTCAGAAGGTAATGACGTCGACGTCATTGAAATCGACGGTGCCAGTAATAACGGGGTAGATGATGTTCGGTCGATTCGGGAGAACTGCACGGTTCGGCCTTCCCGCAGTCGATTTAAAGTGTACATCGTCGATGAAGTCCACATGCTTTCGAAACCCGCCTTCAACGCATTACTGAAGACGCTCGAAGAACCACCAGAACATGTGAAATTCATGTTCTGCACCACAGACCCGGATAAATTGCCGATCACCGTACTATCCAGGTGTCAGCGTTTTGATCTTTCACCGGTCGAAGACGAGAAGATTTTTAATCGGCTGAAATTTATTCTGGAACAGGAAAATCGGACTGCCGACGACGATGCGATTCGAATGCTTGCGCGTCGGGCTTACGGTTCATTGCGTGATAGCCAGTCGTTGCTAGAGCAATTGCTGTCGTTCAGCGATGGTCAGGTTACGGTAGACGACGTTCATCTACTGCTTGGCACATCAGATAGCGGAAAGTTATTGGATTTGTCCGAGGCTCTTTGTACTCGTAACGCCAGTCATTCGCTAGAAATCCTGAGCGAATTCTGGAAGCTCGGAGCGGAGCCTGAAAGATTGGCTGAACAGTTGTTGGGCGTTTATCGGGATTTATTATCCGCCAGCGTTGGGTGTGGGGCCCAATTGATGCAATACACGCAGATCAATGAATTTGAACGTGTACAATCGCTCGCCAACAGAATTGGAAAACACACACTGCTGGCCTCGCTAGAAATACTTCAGGAAATGCTGAGACGGGTGCGGCAGACGACGAAGGTTAGAATTCTGGTGGAAACTGCCGTGGTTCGTATCGCAAGCTTAGAAGAGCTTGATCGGATCGAACAATGGTTAAATGTGTTGCAGAGTCCGGAAATGAAGGACTTTGCCAAGAGTGGTTTGGTGATCGCTCCAGGTGGTGCTGTGACTCAGACTTCTGGCGGCGTTCAAAAAAAAAGTGAACCGGCGACACCTGTAGCATCGGTAGTAGATGCTCGGGAACCAACTCCAATCTCCATTGTCGATGATCGAACTACCGAAACGCCTGTACGCCCAAACGCGACGCCTACGAGCGAAGTGGTCGCTGGAGTAGATTCGCAGGCTCCAAGTCATATGCCGCAGCCTGAACCGACGCCGGACGTTCAAGCTGCCCAATCCACTCCTCCCCCCGCGCCCTCTCCTGTCCCAACTCCAGATTCATTTTCTGACGCGTCCACACCATCACCGTCCGGAGTTGATGCGCCCATGCCCGCTCCGTTGCCAGATGAATCGGCGGCAGGTCCAGACTCGCAAAACTCACCGGCAGCCGTGGATGCACCAGCGCATAAACTCAACGTGACCAATCAAAATGTCCTGTCGGTCTGGGAACGGGTTTGTCAAAATCTAGACGATTTAACGGCCAGTACTCTACAATCTGCCGAATCAGTAGCAATTTCCGTGCCAAATCATCTGGTCGTGAAATTTCCTTCGCACTATACTTTTCAAAAAGACGCCTGCGAACGTCCGGAACGTCGCAATAAATTAGAAGACGAGCTCTTTAGGATTACTGGAAATCGTTTTCGAGTGACGTTTGAATTGCTTCCGCAATCTTCTCAGCCTCAACCGGTTGTTCAGGATAGTGGTGTAAAGACCACTCGCCAAAGAAGACGGGAAGCAGAGCAGCATCCAATGGTGCAACAGGTCGCGGAGACTTTTGGCGCTGAAGTGGTTCGAGTAGACCAACCACGCCGCCGCCAATAATGCTCTTATTAAACCAGTAAGGACTACGTTGTCCTACTTGCGGTGGCATGCGTTTTGTTGGAATAATCCGGGAAAGATCACTCCCAACGCGAAAGGTGTAAGAAGATGTTTAAGTCCCTGGGAAACCTCGCTTCCATGATGAAACAGGCTCAGCAAATGGGCGGCAAACTTGAAGAAGTAAATCAAAAGCTTTCAGCTGAGCGAGTGAAGGGAGAGTCCGGAGCTGGCTTGGTGTCTGTGGAAATGAACGGGCTAGGTGAAGTCCTGCAGGTGTCGATTGCCCCGGAGTTATTTGAGAAACAGGACAGTGAGCTCATGGAAGATTTGGTCCGAGCCGCGGTCAATACTACTCGGGAAAAAACCAAGGAAGTCCATGCACGAGTGACCCAGGAAATGGCCGCTGGAATGAATATTCCGGGGTTGGAACAAGCACTCGAGCAGTTCGGTAAGCAGCCAGATTAGGAATTATAACTGTGGCACAATTATCTGAATCGGTAACCGAACTCATCGCACAGCTTGCGAAATTACCAGGGATCGGTCGTAAAAGTGCAGAGCGTCTCGCTTACCACTTATTGCGTGTCAATAAGTCGGAAGCCATGGCGTTTGCCGATGCAATTCGAAACGTACGCGAAAATGTCAGATACTGTAGCGTCTGTTTCAATCTGGCAGAAAGCGAGACCTGTGCAATCTGTGAGGACTCTCGCCGAGACCAATCGACTCTTTGTATTGTCGAGCAACCTCGAGATTTGATGTCACTGGAACAGGCCGGAGTCTTTGGCGGGTTATACCACGTTTTGTTGGGGCGTATTGCGCCATTGGAAGGTATCGGGCCTGAGCAGCTGACGATTGACCCCTTGGTTGACCGTGTTAGAGCAGGAGGGATTAAGGAGGTGATTATGGCTACTAATCCTACTGTCGAAGGGGACGGGACTGCACTTCACATCTCAAACTTGCTCGGCAACTACGATGTCACTATCACTCGGTTAGCTCGAGGAATTACCACCGGCAGTATACTCGAATTTACAAATAAGGAGATTCTGGCAGATGCCATCGCCGGTCGACAGAAATATTAAATCTGACCGTTCATGATGTAGGCACCTTCCAGTCCAAACGATGCGTTTTTCGCTGGGCCAATTTACGACTCAAAAGCAAATCCAGAAGCTTGCTCCACGGATGATCCAGTCCATGGAGATTCTTCAGTTGCCGGTGCTGGAATTGCAGGAACGCATTGATCAGGAAATGACTGAAAATCCTGTTTTGGAAGAACTTGAGCAGGAACAGGAAGAGTTAGAAGGGGCCGAGGCTGTGCAGGCGGCCGAGGAAGCTGCCGCAAATGATGATGTGGAATCAGAGTTGGTGGTGGATGAAGAGTCCAACAATGCAGACGACTTTGAACGTCTCGACGAGCTGGATAACGAAATCCCCGATTACTTTGATGAACAGCCGCGGCTCAGCGTAAATCGAGTCCAGGAATTCTCCGATCGCTATCACGATACGATGGCGAATATTTCGCAGCGAGGAATTACGCTGTATGACCATCTGGTAATGCAATTGAGAGAATTGGATTTGTCTCCTGATGTCTTTGCTATGGCCGAACGAATCGCGTCATCGCTGGATGCAGAAGGAGGAGGTTATTTAACGCTTCCACTTGAAAGTCTGATTCGTAATGACACCGATGAGCAGCAGCTGGCGATTGCTCAGGATGCATTAAATCTCGTCCAACGCCTCGATCCGCCAGGGGTCGCTGCTCGGAATCTTGAAGAATGTCTTCTCATTCAACTCTCTCAGGATCACCCGTTCTATCGGGAACTTCATATGTTGATTACCAATCATCTGGAAGATCTTGAACACAACCGCTTACCGTTGATTCAAAAGCAAACGGGCATGAGTATTGAGGATATTCAATTGATTTGGGAAGAGCTGCGGCATCTTAATCCCAAGCCAGCCTCCAGCTTCGTGGAGAAGCCAATCGCAACCGTTGTCCCCGACCTGTTCGTGCATCAGGATGAACACGGCGCTTATATCGTTACCGTCGAAGAGCGGGATATACCTCAGTTGGGTATTAGTGCTTATTACCGCCGTCGCCTAAAAGCGACCGATGCGAATAAGGAAGAGAAAGAGTTTTTGAGGAGAAAGCTCAATGGTGCTCAGTGGTTAATTGAAGCCATCCAACAACGCCAAGCGACGCTTCTAAAAGTTTCACAGGCGATTGTCGATCATCAATATCGCGTTATCGAAGATGGTTTGGAAGCAATTATCCCATTAAAGATGCAGCAAATCGCTGATCAGGTCGGAGTCCACGTGACGACCGTAAGTCGAGCGGTTGATGATAAGTGGATTCAAACTCCACGAGGTATCTTTCCTCTGCGAGGCTTCTTCGTAGGTGGCACCACAGCAGAAGACGGTGAAGATGTGGCTTGGGATAGTATTCGTACCAAGTTGCAGGAAATCATCGACCAAGAAGATAAAGCAAAACCACACAGTGATGATGAATTGGTGCGCCGTCTCAAGGCAGCTGGCTTCTCAGTCGCTCGTCGTACTGTCACCAAATACAGAAAGAAAATGGGAATCCCCAGCTCCAGACAACGAAAGGACTGGGGGCAGGTGGACGTTTAACCATTTAACCATTTAGCCATTTAGCCATTTAGCCATTTAGACAGTTAGACAGTTGGACAGTTAGCCAGTTGGACAGTTAGCCAGTTGGACAGTTAGCCAGTTGGACAGTTGGACAGTTAGCCAGTTGGACAATTAGCCCCGACTACGTCCTGCGGACTACGACGGGCAAGCTAACTCATCTAGGTAGTTGGGTAGTTTTCAATAATCCCAATGGACAATGTCTAATGAAAAAATATCCAATGACACGTGGCCAAATGGTTAACTGGCTAATTGGATAAATGTAAAAGGAGCTTGTCCGTTCCACCTTCGCATTTTAGG
>CALKCC010000052.1 GCA_938082855.1 uncultured Pirellulaceae bacterium
TCTTCTTCAATGGCGGATTCGCCACCAATACTTGATTGAACCTGAATGCGCTGATCATCTGGTATCTCGGTATAAGATAGTACCGTCAGGTCCGGGACCCTTACCCTGACAAAACGAGACATCCAAGTCCTAAGGGTGGGAGACACCACTAATGTGGCTGCGGCCCCCAAGTCTTGAATTTTTTCCGCCTCGCTTCGCAAACTTTCAATCATTGAGTTGGCGAGGGTAGGATCCAGCGTTATGTGGTCGGTCTCCACGCCCGTACGACTGCTCTCTAATAGTTTTTCAAGATCTGGAGCGAGTGTGATAACTGTTAAAGTGCCGGTGTCATCAACTAACGGTTGACAGATTAACCTGCCAAGTTTTGGCCTCACTGCTGAGGTCAGATGACTTGCATCCTGATTTTCTTTTGCATGAGCGGTTAGCGCGTCAATGACGTTGCGCATGTCTTTTACTGGAACTGACTCTGCCAGTAAGTTTTGAAGCACTTGAGTGACTGTGGATAAGGGAAGGAGATCGGGGACAAGGTTACTGACTAATTTAGGATAGCGAGTAGCCACCTTATCAAGAAGGAGTTGAGTTTCATCCTGACCAAGCAACTCGCTGGCGCTATCTCGAATGACCGCGTTAATGTGTGTGGCAATTGCTGTCGGTGCGTCTACAACTGTATAGCCCAGTCCCCGTGCGAGCTCTGCTTGTGACTGGTCAATCCACAAAGCGTCGAGTCCAAATGCCGGTTCTTTAGTGGGTTCTCCATCAATGGGTGCGGGCATGTCAGAACTGTTGATGGCCAAGAGCTTTCCAACTCGAACATCACCGCTGCCTCTAACAACGCCGTGAAGCGATATCTGATAGACCTCAGGTTTTAGATCGAGATTATCTCGAATACGAATTGGCTGAATTAAAAAGCCAAGTTCCGCAGATAACTTTTTGCGAATCCCCCTAATCCGGGTGAGTAATTGACCACCCGATTGAGTATTTGCGAGAGGTACTAGGCCGTAGCCGATATCCAGCGCGATGACTTCTACTTGATCGATATCTTCCCAGTCCAGTTCTCGATTTGCTGGTTCTACTTCGGCGATGGCTTCGGCATTGACCGCTTCACGCTGTTCCTCTTGGGCTTGTTGGCGCAAATAGAACCCCAGACCAATACCGGCAGCACCAAGAGGAAGGAATACAAAGTGCGGCATCCCCGGTATGAGTCCAAGCACGGTTACAATACCGGAGGCGATAAAAATAGCGTTCGGATCAGCGATCTGGCTGGAAGCTTGCTCCGCCATGCTCTCTTCTGTCGTGACCCGAGTAACAAGGATAGCGGTCGCTAGTGATAATAGTAATGAGGGTATTTGTGCTACTAATCCATCACCAATGGTGAGTAGCACGTAGATCCGTCCAGCGTCGCTGAGGCTTAGTTCGTGTTGGGTGGTGCCAACGATAAGCCCGCCCACAATGTTGATAACGAGAATGAGGATGCCGGCAATGGCGTCGCCTCTTACAAATTTTGAAGCTCCATCCATTGAGCCAAAGAAATCTGATTCCTGACCCAGCTCGTTTCGCCTGGTCTTTGCCTCTTCTTGATCAATGATGCCTGCATTGAGGTCCGCATCAATAGCCATTTGCTTTCCAGGCATGGCGTCAAGAGTGAAGCGCGCGATTACCTCCGATACCCGTCCAGCACCCTTCGTGACTACGATGAAATTTATAATCATGAGAATCAAAAAGATGATGAAACCCACCACGTAATTTCCCGCGATCACGAACTCCCCGAATGATTCGATAACTTTACCGGCGGCATCGGTGCCAGAGTGGCCCTCAACCAGCACCACTCTGGTAGAGGCCACGTTGAGTCCGAGTCTCAGGAGGGTCGCAATCAGGAGAACCGAGGGGAAGGACGAAAATTCCAGAGGCTTGCGTGTATTGAGGGTGATCATCACCATCAGCAGGCCCAGCATGATGTTGAATGTAAACAAAACATCCAGCAGAAAGGCAGGGAGCGGAACGACCAACAGAGCCAATATAAGCAAGACCAGTGTCGGCGCACCGACACTTTTCCCGCTCAGCCATGGCATGCGGCCCGAAACCTGTCGAAAATTTGACAGAATTGCTTCCAAAACTCACTGCCTCCCGAAAGAAATAGGGTTTTCGCCCCTAGTGCAAACGTAGCACGCAAGTTCTGTACCAAGTTTGAGGGGCTAGGTGAGATTCAGTGATGCGGGGGTTCCGGTTTACTCTGAAGACTAGATTCCGCTGATAGTTGTTTCTGGGTAAAGCACTAGCCAGATCGACCGATATCTCTTTACGGAGAGCAGATCCCTGCATGAGCCTGTGAATCTGCAGATATCGACAGCATATGATGCGAACAAAGCGTTTAGGCAGCCGCTTGGAGGAGAGTAATGCGAATTGGACTACTTATTTGGAGCGCGTTGTTGCTCACTACGTTACTTGGTGGGTGCGGTACTTTGGGATCTTCTGAGGCCGATGCGTCCTTTGTCGAACCAATGGTCGAGCGACGAGACACGCTGACGGCTACTGGTTACGCTGTGATCGATGTACAGCCTAGTGATAACGCGGCGCACCGTCGGTTAATGGCAATTCGTGCCGCCAAGCTTGACGCCTACAGAGGACTCACTGAGCAGGTTTACGGACAGTATCTCGACTCGACTACTACTGTGGCCGAAATGGTAGTGAGAAGTGACAGCTTCCGGGCCCGCGTTGAGGGCGTAGTTTATGGCGCTAATTTGGTTCAAATAGAGCCACGCGGTGGCACTACCTACGAAGTCACTCTGTCGCTTGATAAGAGCATCGTCAATGATCTCAGAGTTCTCTACTTGGAACGTGCAGTCCTTGCCTCCAGTTCTTAACTGAATAGGATAATATCGACATCTGTTCGAGAAGATGGGAGTGGTTTCGCGTGGATAAACCTCTGGCTATTGCTGCAATTTTGACCGTAGGCTGTTTGATGCAGCCACCTGCATTGCTCGGTCAAGAGGTTACCCGCGGGATAGATACCAGTGCAGCAGCAGAAAACTATCTCTCAGCATTCAAGCAACGCGCCCTGGACGCGGCTTTTGAGGCCGGAGCACGAGTGAAAGGCTTGGCTTACATAGACGAGCAAGGCCGCCTGCATGAGAGAACCATGTTTTCAACCGAGGCTGATGTACGAGGCGTTCAAATAGAGAGTTATTTGGATGCGATGGGAAATGAACAGCTATTGGATTCAGTTCAGGTGCCTGAGGCCTCCAGATGCCAGCTTTGGACTGGCAACGAGGTGGAATCTGGCCTGATCACGATCAAATTAGAACCAGGATTTGCCCGGGAGGCTTCAGACCGATCACTGCGGCAGAAAGAAGAGGAAATCTTGGCCACTATGGTGCAGCGCACTTTGTTGGATTCGGGATTTAGAGCGCTGGAGCCAATAGGCCCTAAACCTGATGAGTATCAGGACACCACTTATGCCAGAGCCTTGGTGGGAGATTGGTCTGAAGGTCCAGCACCTGACTTTGCTGCCACGGTCTCGGTAACGCTGCTTGCAGATGAGAGACAGAAGCGAGACCTGTATATAAACCATCCTGGCATTGCCTCGATTCGATATGTCAGATCATCAACCGCCAGGCCAGCCAATTTTGCAGTTAGCTTGAGTTTTAGTCAGCCCGCGGCTCGACGACTGATGGGCGAATTTCGAATAGTCGTTGAAGCTGATGCTTACCGAGCGTTCGAATCAGGCGAATGGGTGTTGGATCAGGATGTAGAAGATCTTGAGGAGTGGGTCCGAGAAGCTGTTGATGAGTTTGTGGCAGGCACGGTGTGCTTGCCCAGGGTATTCAGTGTGCGGAGGGATGGACCAGATCTGTTCAGCATTGATGCGGGGCGATCCCGAGGGGTAACCGAGGGTTCTTGGTTACTAGTCGGTGGGCGTGATTTGATGGTGAACAACGTCATCAGCGACATGACCTTGGACACCTTGTGGATGTTGAGGGTGACCCGGGCTGACGATCACCGAGCTCAAGCGGAGCCTCTGCCCGCTGGTGAGGGAGTTCTGGTGTCTCAGGGGGAGCTATTGGGCACATTGCCTTGAAGAGGAAATAAACATGAATATACGGGCCCTGCGACAGATTATTTATTTTATGACGAGCATTCTGGTGGTGCTGCCGGCATCTTTGGCGGCGCAGCAGAACCCCTCGATTTCAGGAAGCGATGTCGAGCGATTACGAGCGTTTATTGGTGATGTGGAGTTGGGTGAGCTCACCTCAAGTGACTCGACTTCCACCGGGTCCGTG
>CALKCC010000053.1 GCA_938082855.1 uncultured Pirellulaceae bacterium
CAGCTGTCCCCCCTTTGGGCTCTTCGAACATAGAGGCGAAGATTTCGCTACAGCGACGCATGGCGGGCAATTGAACACCATCTGCCGTCCAGGCTAATGAATCCTGTGTTATTGCTACTTCAAGCGATGGATACCGAGTCAGTTGTCCGGTAATCTCGGCCATCTTCTGATCAACCGAGATTGTATTCCGATCAGAGGGCCCCAACCGGCCACCAGTAAGCCAGATCTTGATGCAATTATGGTGATGCCCAATCGCACCAGGGTGATGCAATCCACTGATCGGGGTAATCGCATTTCGATGTTTCTCAAGAGGTTTTAGCGAGCGTGAAAATTCGTAGTCTTTACCGGGCTTGGTGATCTGATAGTTAAGCGAATGTACGCCATTGGCCAGATAGATGAAGGCACTTCGACGGGGCGCCTCAACACTTTCCTCTGCTCGCAACGGAATCATACATTCAAGCATGGGCAGGGCTATGCAGGACCCCAAGGCGCGTAGCGTATGCCGTCGATCGAGCAACCATGACTGAGAGAGAAAATGACTCATCTTATCCACTATCTTTCCATTGAGAGGTTAGGTTTGTGTTTGAAACTCTATTTATTGCTATCGCGTTCGCATTAGCTCTGATAATGCGACTGCTCTAACAATATCTTTTACTTTGAATTGATCTGCTTCTGCTTGTTCCAGTATCTGATCGATCCCATCCTGGTCGTCAATCGTCAAAACGCGGCGTAACGCGTATGTACAAAGGTGTTCGATAAACGCTCTGGCTATGACTGCACGATCTTTGACCAACAGCTGTTTAAACTCGCTTGCATTGGCAAAAGTTCTGCCGTCCGGCAGAGTGCCTGAGGCATCAACAAGTGGGTCCTCACCACTTCCTGAACCCGCTGCTTCTCTTGTGCGCCACTGACCTACAGCATCATACTGATCAAAGGCAAATCCCAACGGATCTATACTACGATGACACGCCGCACAATTCGCGTCTTTTGCATGGACTGCCAGTTTTTCTCGAATGGTTGCCTTAGGACTTTCTGGTGGTGTTGGTGCAATCGGATCAACATTAGCTGGTGGGTTGGGTGGCGTTCGATTCAGAATAGCCTCACTAATCCAGACTCCTCGATGAACTGGTCGGTGCCGCGTTCCATCTGAGGTTAATCCCAGCACGCCGCCCATGGTCAGTAAACCTCCACGATGGTCCGTTGGTTCCAGAGCAATTCGTTGAAAGCCTTGTTGGTCAGGTTCGGGCAAGCCGTAAAAATCACTCAACCGTGCATTGACCATCGTCCAATCGGATTGAATCAACTGTTCGATCGGCAGATTCCCACCAAACATCTCTCGGAAATATTCAATCGGTTCATTGCCCATGCTCGTTTCTAACCAATCATCATAGGTCGGGTAGAGTGTTCTGTCGGGAGGAAACATCCCCACCCGGTGCAATTGAAGCCATTGCCTCGAAAAGTCATCGATAAAACGGTTTATCCGTTCGTCATCAAGAATACGGTCAACTTCGCTTGTCAGTCGTTCGCCTTGTAATTGACCTGCCTGGGCAGTCGTCAGCAGAGCGTCGTCAGGCATGGAGCTCCAAAGGAAATATGACAATCGTGTTGCAAGCTCGGTATCGGTCAACTCTGGTCTTGCGACGGGGCTTCCCTCGACTAAATAGATAAAGTTCCGTGAAGTCAAAACGCCTTGCAAAGCAAAACAAAATGCTACCTTCATAGGCTCACCGGCGTCTCGTTCGGCTTTATACGCATCTAGGTAATTCTGAATTTCATGTCGTTCTACCTGTCGTCTCCAGGCTCGTGCTGTGAACCTCTCTAAATGTTCAGCGACAACTTCCAAAGGAGCATCGTCCGGAGGTATTACATTGGCCTGCAGCGATTTCTCAGCATCCGTAACCAGTGGGCCTTCCCATTCAAGCCAATCCAGGATTACGGTGGAGAAGATTCCATTTCCTTTATCGTCAAACATTTGCGGAGCATTGGGATTGAGCAAATGTGTCTCGCTGCTATGGGTGAAAATGTAGGCATTGCGGCTGGCAATCGCGTTCCGGAATGCCGCGCCCCCTCGTCGGTCGACGATGTTTGTTGCAACAACAGCAAAATCAAGCGATGCTGGCATTTCGAGGAACACCTCGAACTCATAGACTTCTGGCGAATCCTCGCCGGCTGTCACATCAAATTCAATCAAACCATCAACGGTTTCTTCACTCGTTCTAATACCCACACTCAAATGAGCAGGCTGCCCTTCCAAAGGCTTGATTCCACTTGCCTTAATTCGCAGTTTGTAGAGTCCACTGTGTTCGGGGCCCACACTCCCCAACCAATTTGAGCGTAACGCCGGTTGAGTTCGGCCTGGAAAGAGCAAGTAACGCAGGGGGCGTGTGATACCAAAACGGTCCAACGCCTCCTGTTGCTTCTCGCCACCATTGTATCGCAGCTCTGCCGCCGTCATTCTGACCTTTTGAGAGTCGACAGCCACCGTTGGAAACGCACGATCTAAAACGATTCCAGCGGCTCGGTAATACCGATCCACGTGTGAGGGTGACAATGCCAACTCAGAGCCAATTCGCTCGTATCCATGCCATAATGTGTCCTCATTCAACTCACCAGGTTTCGTCGGATCATATCGGACGCCCAATAGGTCATAGACAGTATTGGCATATTCCGTCCGGCTTAATCGATAGTGAGCAACCGCAGGTCGGGCTGCCATCCTCGCGGCACGTCCTGCCTTGATACGAGCGTCCAGGTCGGGCACGAACGTGGCAATTTCTGTCTGCGTCGGTTGAGCTTCATCTTTCGGAGGCATTTCACCAGCGTTAACACGCTCGATGATCTCTCCCCAATGCTGTGAGTCGATACCCTTAGCAAAATCACGCGATAGCGTATCAATTCTCACATCCCCTTCTTGCGCATCCGGTCCATGGCAACGAACGCAATGTCGTTTTAGAAATATCTCAAACGGAGCCACTTCGGCCGCGAGATAGCCGGGGAATACTAACGCCATCATTAGGCCGAGCCCAAGGCTTGGAGAGGACAGCTTAGAACAGGTATTTTTCATCAACAGGAGCATTAGGTGAACTACGCTGGCGGTGCTGTAAGGAAGGAGCAATGCAAATTCGACGAATTTCTATTTTACTCAATTTCCATCTGCCAGTTAATTGCAATCCAAAGATCACATACCGCCTGCAACCAATAGTTCTCGAGCTTGCCCGTCGTAGTCCGCAGGACGAAGTCGGGTCCAATTGTCTAACTGTTTAACTGTCTAATTGTTTAATTGTCTAATTGTCTAACTGGCCAACTGGTTAATTGGTTAAATGTCTAGCTGTCTAAGATTTCTTTCACCACGTTTCCGTGTACATCGGTCAAACGATGATCGCGGCCGGCATGACGGAACGTTAGACGCTCATGATCGATCCCTAATAGATGTAACACCGTGGCGTGAAAGTCCGGTACGGTGACTTTATTTTCTGCTACATAATAACCAAACTCATCTGTCGCACCATAAGTGGTCCCGCCCTTTACACCACCACCAGCCAGCCAAAAGCTAAAGGCATGTGGATGATGATCCCGGCCATCGGTTCCTTGAGCTGCCGGAGTGCGTCCAAACTCCGTAGCAAAGACCACCAGAGTATCAGCTAACAGCCCTCTCGCTTTCAGATCTTGGAGTAAAGCTGAAATGGGCAAGTCCACTTTTGCCGCATTGGTTGAATGATTTTGGCGCAAGCCACCATGAGCATCCCAGTAATTCCTTGGGTAGCTAAAATTAACCTGAACGAATCTAACGCCAGCTTCGGCGAGTCGACGAGCCATCAGACATTGCCTAGCGAATTCATCCGTCGGTTCAACACCCACTCCATAAGCCGCATGAGTTGCCTTGGTTTCACGACCAATATCCATGACAACCGGAGCCTCTGCCTGCATTCGAAATGCCATTTCAAATGACTCCATCCTCGCCTGTAGTGCCGAACTAGCTTCCACAGACTCAAGGTGACGTTGATTCCTTCGTTTCAGAAGATCTAACTGCAGCCGCTGTAAAGCTGGAGCGTCGCCAGGAGTGAGACTTGAAAGCTTGGCTTCCTTGAAGTCGGTCCCACCATCTCCTAACCGAGTGCCCTGATAAGTTGCAGGGAGGAAAGCTGAGCCGTAGTTTTGTGAGCCGCCATGGTAGAGCGACGGACTTAGACTTATAAAGCCTGGAAGATTCTGGTTAGGACTTCCCAGTCCATAGAGCGTCCATGCACCGAGGCAGGGCCGAGCAAACACTCCGCTCCCAGTATTAATATTCAACAGGGCCGGGCCGTGTGATACCTGATCTCCGCCGTTCATCGACCGAATCACGGTAATGTCGTCAATACATTTACCAATGTTTGGAAAGAGGTCGCTTACTTCAATACCACTCTCGCCGTAAGGTCGAAACTTCCAAGGAGACGCAAGGAGATTACCGGTCGGAGCAAATTCAAATTTCGGTTTAGCAAACGGCAGCGGCTCTCCATTGCGTTCGGTCAAGCTAGGCTTGGGGTCAAACGAATCGACATGAGACACTCCTCCATGCATAAACAGGAAGATGACTCTTTTTGCTGACGCGGCAAAATGTGGACGCTTTGGCACAAGGGGGCCGGCCTTGCCAACAACCTCTGCTGCGCCCTGTGATTCACTAGCCAATAGGCCTTGCATCGCCAAGGCTCCGAATCCACAGGCAGATTGTTGCAGCAACTGTCTTCTTGATAGATAGTTCGTCATCGATCGTTACTCTACGTATAAAAACTCATTACTACACAACAGTGATTGGCAAAAGGCCTGCCAGGCTTTCAACTCGCCATCCGACTCCGGCACACCATCCAATTCAGCTGTCTGGATATATGCCTTTAGAAAGGCGTTGGTGTCTTCTATCTCAAGGGCGGTAGCCGATCTTGCAAAAGCCAATTGATGAGCCAATTCAATCCTGGCATTCTGGGGCGCTGACGCGGGGGCCTCCACCGCCAATAGACGTTTAGCCATCGCGCGAGCCTGATCACGGACTATGGGGTGATTTAGAAGAAACAACCCCTGTGACGCGACTGTAGTCTCGTTACGAATGGCGGTTACCCCATTTGGGTCTGCCGCATCAAATAGAGACAACACATCCGGGAGCATATTCCGAACAACTGGTAAATAGACCGATCGTTTCTTAAACGTGGTGTAATACTCATCATCGGCGGCAACTCGATTGGGCCGGATCATTGCAGAGATGTCTTCTGCTGCCCCAAAAAGGAAATCACCACTCTCCGATGTGCCTGGCTCACCATCCAATTCTCCGCTCACTGCGAGCATGGCATCACGTAGCTCCTCAGCCGAGAGCCGCCGACGTTGCACGACTAATGGAGCCAACGCTGCCAATTCTTCCGAAGCAAACGCCGTTGTGTTGCTCTGCCGATAAGTATTGGAAAGGACAATCAGACGGTGTAATGCCTTAACACTCCAACCATTTTTAACGAACTCTCCCGTTAACCAATCGAGCAAGGCGGGTTGGGCAGGCAAACCGCCACGAATTCCGAAGTTGTCAGGCGTTGATACAATCCCCTGGCCAAAGTGCAATTGCCACACACGATTCACCAGAACCCGAGGGGTAAGCGGATTCGTCGGACTACTGATCCAACGCGCCAATTCGAGGCGGCCACTCGGTTGTTGGTGCGGATCTACGGCATGATTGGTCGGCAATTCTTCCTCGTTACCTTGTGATGCGACCACCGCATCGACCACGCCAGGCATTCCGCGAGGAACGATCTTACCTAAGGTAAATCGGTTTCCACGAATGTGCACTCGGAGGTTGCGAGCCATCGTCTCTTTGGGAGCCATTACCATCAGTGGCTCGGCACCTTCTCCTTGAGGAACGGGGTATTCCCACCACATCGTTGCATTGCGATTTTCATTCTGAAACGGTTCGGTACTACGAAAGATGCCTGCCAAAGCATAGTAGTCATTGGTTCTAATGGCATCGAACTTATGGTCATGACAACGAGCACAAGAAATAGTCAAACCCAACATGGCTCGACCGGTGACATCGATTTGATCATCCACGATATCCAGTCTCGACTGCTCTTTATCTGTTTCGGCCAACGCCTTAGGCCCAATCATGAGATACCCAGTCGCAATTACCCGGCGTGTATTTAATTCAACCGAGTCCGTTGCTGGTAGCAAGTCACCGGCCAGCTGTTCAAGCAAAAACTGGTCATACGGCAGGTCATTATTAAAGGCATCGATGACATAGTTACGATACCGCCACGCATATCGCATCACAGCATTCGCATCATTGGCCGTTGTTTCCGCATACCGCACTAGATCCAACCAGTGTCGCCCCCAACGTTCGCCATAAGCCTCAGAATTCAATAATCGATCGACTACAGTCTTATAAGCTGTAGGCGATTCATCTTTAAGGAATGACTCCACTTGTTCCGGAGAAGGTGGCAGGCCGGTCAGATCGAAGGTGACCCGCCGCAAGTATTCTCGTTTCCCCATGGCTGTCGCCGGTTTTACGGAGTGTGAATTGAATGCTGACAGGGTGAAGCGATCAACTGGAGTCTTAACCCATGACTCGTCGTCAACATTCGGCGGAAGAATCGTCTTCAAAGGTTGATAGGCCCAGTGTTTCTTTTCCTCATCCGTATATACCGATTTTTTGACGACCAACCGGTCCTTATCAACCCAAAGACCGTACTTCTGGCCCAAATAAGCTTCCACAGCGAGGCGTTGGGCGTCAGGAAGCGCCGAGTTATAGAGCAGGACTTCACCAACATCTCCCTGGATGGACCCGCACCAACCAAGTGCTTTGCCAAGAAACACTCCAACATCCTCTCGGTGTTGGATGTCTGGAATGGTATCACTGCCTTCTAAAGTGTTCCCCGGCAATGGGCCGGCCAGCTTACCATTGATATAGAAGCGCGTGGTCTGATTAATCGGACCAGGAGTTTTGACAATCGTGATGATCGACGTCTTGTCATAAAGTGGCTTGAACGAATTTTGCCCCAAAATTGCATCGTGTCCATGGCCACCAGCAAAGTCTAGCGAAGCTCCTTGAGACTGATCAATTTCTATTAACGCGGCCAATGGTTTCCCAGGATTACCTGCGTGTGCGGCATTTCCGAGATGAAACACAGCTGAGTGCGATGGCTGGCCTTCGAACTGCTCTAGGCTCAACACTAAAGTAATCGTAAGTGAAGCATCGCCATGAATATCCACTGGATTATCCGGTGAAGCTGCCAGCCCCGTTTCGGGTGAAAAGCGAATAGCCGGTCGGCCATTTAAATTACTCTTTAGGACAAATGTACCTGGCCTGCCCACACCGCCAACTCTAACACCTCTGGTCGCAGATAAATCTCGACCGTGGCCACTAGCATCTGGCCACACATAAACATCTTCACCATCGGATAAATCTAAAGACTCTGCCCGCAACCAAAGCTGGAGTGTCTTTACGAGCTCCTCGCTATTTGGCATTAGAACACCAAGGCCTTCCAATTCGTTTTCCGCGGTTGCCACGGGTGCTGTTGGCTCATCTCCAGGCCAGACGGCTCCTTCCCGTATCCATTTGGCGAGTGCATCGATTTGTGATTGCCCCAGTTTTCCTTCCGGAGGCATTTCGAGTCCATTTTCCTGACGGACCGCCTGAAGCAAGAGGCTATCGTCTGGCTTACCGACGATCACAGCGGGGCCAGACTCTCCCCCTTTTAATGTGGCTTGCAGTGAATCAAGTCTTAAGCCGCCTTTCCGATTATTTCCGGCATGACACTTATAGCATTTTTGTATCAGCAACGGCCTTACACTTTTCTCAAAGTGCTCTTCCTTTTCAGTCACTTCGTCCGCAACCACAGCTTTGTCTATTGCCAACATTAGACATGGGAGAAACACACTAGCACCGAATACAGTGAATACTAATCTTCTCAACCGACCTGTTCGGAATAATGATGCCGTGGTGCTCATCTACGATGTACTCGATTTAGATATATTGGGCTAACATTCCAAGTCATTTGGAACTCGTACATTATAAGTCATTTATGTGTGTAACATTATCAATTCTATTAAACGCCTTCATACGTCGCACGTTCTAGGTTGAAAGCTTTGACACCTCACGCCGATTGACTTCGTTTGCAATTCGTTTTTTTGTTGTAGTTCCATTAAATAGAAATCATCATGAGTTACTCAAGGATGTTCTTGTGTGAACTTCTGGCCTGTCTATTTCCACAACAATCAAATCTTCTCAATTGAGGGCAAAACGGATGAGTGACGACATAAGAGTATTAATTGTAGGCGCGGGATTTATGGGCTCCTTGCATGCTAAGGCATATGCTCAGATTGATGGAGTACAAAACGTCGGCATAGTGACTCGCAATCTCAGCAGTTCCGAAGCTCTTGCTCAATCATTGGGTGGTGACATTCCACGATTCACCAATTTCGAGGAAGCACTCGAGCAGACCCAACCGACGGCCGTTGCCATTAGCACCTATACCGATTCGCATTATCACTATGTTTCCACGGCTCTTAATAAAGCCCTCGACGTCTTTGTTGAAAAGCCGCTCGCAGAGACGATAGAAGAATGCCAGGAGCTATTTGACTTGGCAAATCGAGTCAATAAAAAGCTCTATGTTGGCTATATCCTGATGACTCACCCATCCTGGAATCGGTTCATTGAGGTCACTCACGATCTTGGCAAGCCTCTCGCAATGCGTATGAACCTCAATCAGCAAGCTAAAGGCGACTTTTACGACACGCTGCATAACATCATGCAAGTGCAATCTCCGATCGTCGACTGCGGTGTTCATTACGTCGACATCATGTACCAAATGGCCCAGAGTAAGCCGGTGCGGGTTCACGCCATTGGGTGCCGTAATTGGGACAAGGTTCCTGAGCACATTAACAATTACGGCCAGCTTCAGGTTGAATTTGAAGACGGATCGGTTGGCTGGTATGAAGCAGGGTGGGGGCCCATGATGAGCGAAGTTGCCTATTTCGTAAAGGACGTAGTTGGCCCAGATGGTTCTGCCAGCATCTGTCCGGACAAAGGCCGTTCTGACGACAAGGACCACCACGTGGAAGCCAACACAATTATCCGCCACTACTCAGAACAGGTTGATAAGGAGTTTGTCCACGAAGACGAAATCATCAAAATTGACGAACCAGACCACGATGGGCTGGCATTGCTTGAACAACAGGAATTTATCGACTGCATTCGAAACGACAAAGATATGACGAGTCATCAGGATCGCGTCATGACCAGTCTGCGGATTGTATTTGCTGCTGATGAGTCGCAACGCACCCATAAAGTCGTCGAACTATAATCGCACGCCCGTACATCTAGCTACATAAAACATTTACAAATGAAAATACTCACCGATTCGATCATGAAGCAGATCCTATCAGGCCTTCTTTCGGCTATCGCATTATCATGCATTTTCACCTCGTCGATCCTTTCACTACAGGCTGACGAACCATTCAGGCCGGAAGCAGGGAAATTCCCTCCCCTAGAGAACGCGCATACCTATCGAGGTGAATTGATCTTCGTCGACCATGCAAACCGACGAGGTAGCATTCGCGTCGAAGGTTCAGGAGTTTTCCGAAAGAATGACCCCCATCCATTTGCGTTATTACCGTATGGGGTCGTACGTTACCACAATGCGCCGGCTGATCTACGTGATATTCCACTCGGTACGGTCATGCACGTCCATGCCTTCTTGCCTCCGGATCCCAAAATATCATCTGTACCCGTGTTGCCAGTAAACAACAAGGAGAAGGACGCCAATAACAACCGTGGTGCCGGGATATTCCCAGCAGAAAATCACGTGCTGCTTCTAGAAGATGAGCCTAGCCATTGCAGACGACTCGGCATCACCTGGACGCTCAAGCATTTGGACATGGGTGTTTACCAAGGGACCATTGTCGCTTCCAAACAATCTCTAACAGCTGAGAATTCCACCGGGAAGAATGAAACAATGACATACGACACAGCTACTCGAGTCTGGCGAGGTCGTGAATTACTGACGGTACAGGACCTCATTGCGGACGGTACCTGGCCATCAAATGGAAAAAAGAACTTAAACGATCAGCAGGTACTGCTGGGAATTACTTGGAAACCAACTCACAGTGGCATATTTACTCAGTTCCATATTTCGGACATCTGGCTGGACGAAGAGGCGATGGATCGAGCAGCTAGGAATCAAACCGAAGTCCACAAAGCATTCGTTCGTAGTCGGTGGATGCCAGCCTGGGTAGATTCAGTTGAGTACGGTAAGTTCGGACGCGCTACGATTACTGCAACCATGTTTGGCGGTATGGATCCGTCGCTCTATAACGACTTCAGGAAAGGTCGCCGTATGGCGATGGCTGCATCTGAAAACACTTTGAAACACTGGGCTGGTGGGTCAGCAGGCACATCTCAAATGGCTGCGAAAGGCTCAACTCTCAATATCATTAAAGTGAAAGGCGAAGTGCCTACTGGTAGTAGCGGTATCCAGATCCAATTCGAAACCGATTTGATAACCGAGGGCATTCGCCCAACTCGCGTTGTCAGAATTCGCCCTGACGGCTGGCCGGATGTACACGTCCCGAGAGAAGAGTACTTGAAGGACTCCAAAGCCACCCACGAAGATCGCTTTCCAACACCAGCAATCTTTCCGAAGTATTAAGGCATCACTGTTGACTGCCAATTTTTCAGATTGGCTATTGGATGACGATGTAGCAAGATTGCCTACAACCGTCGTGCTCTGTAGCGTATCTTACACTAGTCCACTGGTGAGAAATTCTCGATAGTAGCAACAGGAAGCGAATCGAGCGTTTATTTTCCGAGGACATCCTCAGTCGCAATCTGTAGTTGTGTTTTTGAATGTCTCGAAACAATTGGCTCGTTGCGGGCGGACGCTAAGTTCTTATTTACGCTAAGGTAATATATAGACCGCTTGATTTAGACTGCCAGAGGAGACGACAGGATGGTTAAGAAATGCTACATCAACCACATAGGCAGATTTCTTCCGGGCGACCCAATTTCTAACGAGGAAATGGAAGACTATTTAGGGATGATTGATGGTGTCCCGTCCCGCGTGCGTCAAAAAGTACTCAATCAGAACAAGATCGAAACTCGTTACTACGCACTGGATAAAGACCAGAACACAACGCATTCCAATGCAAATATGGCTGCTGAGGCTGTCCGCGATGCGATCAGCCATTCCAAGCTCACGCTTGATGACATTCAGTTACTCGTCACAGCCACCTGCCAAGGCGACCTCCCTTTGCCAGGCTTTGCAAGCATGGTGCATGGCGAATTAAAGAACAAGTCCTGTGAAATCGCTTCACTCCATGGCATCTGTGCAAGCAGTGTTCTAGCATTGCGTCATGCGACCTCCGCAGTCAAAGCTGGCGAGGTGACGCAAGCAACGGTCGTCGCTAGTGAGCTGGCAAGTCGTCTACTTAAAGCTCGTAGATTTGAAGAGCAGGGTTATGGCAAAGAGAAACGACTCTCATTTGAAACCGAGTTCCTTCGGTGGATGTTATCCGATGGAGCAGGTGCACTGCTCATGTCTGATCAACCCTCAGATACAGGTATATCGCTGGAAGTCGAGTCGATACACATAAAGTCATATGCCAACCAATTCGCGCCCTGCATGTTCGTTGGGACGAAAGATCGAGTGACCGCTGACGATGTATTCGGCTGGCTTGACTACCCTGGCTACATCGAAGCAGCCTCGGCTGGTGCAATCAACTTACACCAAACAGTTAATATGCTCGACGACGTTATCCGCGTTTGCATCAATGGTGTGTTTGAGTTGGTCGAAGAGGGCGCACTGGATCCAAACGACATTGACTGGTGGGTCACTCACTATTCCTCGCACATCTTTCGCGAGCAGGCGTACGAACTACTCGTCAGAGGTGGGATTACCATCGAGCAGGACAGGATATTTACTAATCTCTATTCCCGAGGGAATATGGGCTCCGCTTCGTTCTATCTAATGCTGGAAGAAATGTTCAATGAAGGGAAACTTCAACCAGGACAAAAACTTCTATGCATCGTACCGGAAAGCGGCCGTTTCTTATTTGGGTATGTCATCCTCAAAGTCGTAGGTCAGCAATCAGAATTGCCCAAAGCGGATTCCCCCGTTGCGATCGACGAGATTGTTGCACCAGACATCAAAACCAGCGGTTCCGAAATTGAAGAGAGCTTAGTGCGTAGGCTTGCCGGCGTCTGGTCGGACTTCGAAAATCGCCTCAATAGCGTCCCCGTTATACAAAAAATGAACGAACACCGGCTCACTATCGAGGATTATCAAAACCTGCTATATAACCTGCGACAGCAAGTGATCGACGGTTCACGCTGGATTTCCCGAGCGGCCTCCAACGTTACACGAAAGCACTTTGAGATACGATCTGCCTTTATTGGACACTCTAGTGATGAACACCGTGACTTCGAGATGCTTGAAAGTGATTACGCATCCGTAGGCGGAGACTTGAATGTCATTCGAAATGGCACCAAAAACATTGGTAGTGAAGCGTTGTCAGAGTATATCCTAGGTCAGGCTAGCCGCGAGAACCCATTCAATTTGATTGGAGCGATGTTCATCATCGAAGGGCTGGGGCGACAAGTCGCTCGACGCTGGGGTGAACGCATCAAAGAACAGCTGGATCTCGAAGAGGCTCAGATCAAGTTTTTACTGTATCATTCTGAAAGTGATGACATCCATTTCGAACGTTTGGATAAGGCCGTACAGTCTGGCATTCTGACCGAAGAACTCGTTGATGACATTGTGAAGACAGCCAAGGTTGTCGCACGTTTGTATGTACTGCAACTTGAAGAAATAGGGAACTTCTGATGAATGAACATCAGGCAATCGATCGCATTGAGGAAATCAAACACAACATCGGGGATCCTAATCCCTGGATGGCACTGTACGTAGATAGCAGCGTTCCATTTCATCCAAAGGCGAAAGCCAATTTCCTCGTGGACGTATCATCATGGTCTCGGCAATTTCTGATGCCACTAATCCGTCCATTTTGTCGATTGATGATTTGCCTTATTAAGATCCTTAAGACTTTCGTGCCTAATTTCATAAAGTCCTCATGGCTATTGCATCACTCCATTTATTGGGGTCTCAAATGGTTTGTATCACCTAATGCTAATTATTTGGTCATGAGGCACTTTCA
>CALKCC010000054.1 GCA_938082855.1 uncultured Pirellulaceae bacterium
GTACCGCAGCCCAAAGATCGGTCGTAGGGGCGTTCCAGATTTCCTGAGGCGCCAACAGAGTAAATTCTGCAGCATCGAATCCGGGAGTCCCCATAATCGTCAGTGCGGTGGCAAGAGGATTGACAACTAACGCCTTTTCAACCGTCTCTACATTAAACGGAGCTCCTTTTCCAAGCCAAAACAGGAAGGTTCCAGCAAAGATCATAATCACTATGGAAAACGAGACTGCCGTTGCCGTAGCCGTCGCCTTGAACAGGCTACTCACCAAGGCACTAATCGCCAGCACCATGATACATGTCATAAGTAGACAAACGCACACCTGCCATATTTGAGTGACCAGTGTAAAGTCAATCACCATCAGGACGATATAGCCGGGCAAAGTCGCCAGGACGATGAGGAAGATTGTCACGGCAACACTGAGGAGTTTCCCGATCAGAATGCGTCGAGAGTTGATTGGCGTCAACAATAGGAGCCGCCAACTTCCAGATTCAAGCTCCGAACTAATTAATCCGGAAGCCAGACTGGGGGTAATGATCACGACAAGTCCAACCTGTAGCACGACCATGATGCCACCGATCACATCAACGCCCCACTGTTCGGTATAGACCGTGGATTGAATCGCCAGGAAGAGTGAGATGACGACACAGACTACCATCGTTCGAATAATCCAGTGGACTCGACCAAATCGTCGACTGCGAAACTCCTTAATGAGAATAGGATTCACATATCCAGGAATTAAAGGGGCTCGCTTCTTGGGATCCATACCCATATAGAGAATCATTCGGAAACGTTGAGCAAAACGACTCATCTGATGCGTCATGACACCTGCACTTCTCGCACGATCGAGAATCCTTCGATTCAGTTGAATCAAGGCGATGACAATAAAGACAACCGATAGCACCGAAGCCTGAATGACATAGTAGAGTACGGAATCAACATTGGTTTCTAATCCTTGAGCCCCGACATCTCCGTGCCCAATAATATCCATCACTGGAGGCAAGGGAGAAATACATCGAAAGAAACTCGCTGCCTCAGCCAAAAAGCCAGACTGTCCCTGTAGGTACAAGTGAGGTCCCAAAACCACGACGGACATAAACAGCACGAGGCCATATGTAATTTTTAATGCACTATCGATCGACCCAGCCAGACAACTCACCATCAACCCCATGGTTGAGTATTGCAATGCAGCCAATAGTAGAATTCCGTACAGAGGCAACACCTGCTGATTCATCGAGATTCCTCCCATGACAAAACAGGCTGCCAATGAAGGAACACTCAATATGAGTAATTGGAGAACGAACATCATGACACCGGCTAGCTTGCCAAAATAGATGTCCGTTGGCTTCATCGGCGAATTCAGCAGCAATGCCAGAGTACCACTATTGCGTTCCCGGATCACCGAAGTGGCTGGAAAGACTGGCACCAGAAAGATGAGAGCGGTCAGGATACCGTAGGAAAACAGCTTGAACACCTGCATTGACTTCACGCCAGTGATGTCGGCAATCGGGTCAACCGGCCAGCGTAATAACAACAGCAAGGCGAAGAGTACTACCAAGGCCGCTTGAATAATCATGGCCTTGCGAGTTCTCATCATACCGATAAGTTCGCGTTGTACGATTGGGTTTTGTAACATCGTGTTGTGCTCTGGAGTACCTTTCCTAAACCATCTTGGCTCGATCTTCTTTGGTCACCGTTAGGAAAGCATCTTCCAGGTCCGTTTGTACTTCATGAAATTGGGCTACCGGGATATTGGCCGCGACAAGCGAATTAAGCAATTGAGCCATTCCCTGATCGGTCAAATTTGCCCGAAATCGAATGAGTTCTTCTGTCTTACTACCAGCAATTTCTGCGATATCCGAATGGCCGCGGACGATATCCTGCGCTTCATCAATTCGTTCGGCACCATCGAGATGAATTTCAACCATTCTCATTTGCCCCAGTTGCTCATTGATTTCGGCCATCGTTCCAGACGCTCGGAGTTTTCCGCCACTGATGATAGCAATCTCGTCACAGATTCTGGAGAGTTCCGGCAGAATGTGGCTGGTCACAATCAGTGTCTTACCAAGATCTGCGAGCCGTAATAGTAAATCACGCATTTCGATACGCGCTTCAGGATCGAGACCGTTGGCAGGTTCGTCGAAGATTAACACCTCCGGATCATGCAACAAGGTCCGAGCAATCCCCACTCTTTGTTGCATCCCGTGACTAAGTGCTTCCACATAGCGATCCTGCATATAGGTCGCACGAGTAATCTCAAGTACTTCCTGAATTCGTGCTTTCCGTTCTCCTTTTGGGATCTTAAAGGCGGCACCAAAGAAGTCTAAGTACTCACGAACTCGCATATTGGGATATGGCCCGAATTTATCGGGCATGTAGCCAACCAGCTTTTTAATTTTGTGAGATTCTGTGACACAATCAGCTCCGGCAATTAACGCACGACCAGCTGTCGGACGCGCCAATCCCACCAGAATTTTAATTGTAGTCGTCTTGCCAGCACCATTAGGACCAATGAATCCAAGAATGCGGCCTCGTTCGACCGTCATCGACAATTCATCGACGGCAGTGAACTCACCGAACTTCTTGGTCATATTCTCTATGACAACAACCTTCTCACTCATGGATTTTCATTACTCCAGTCTTTACGACTTAGTCTTTTCTGATTCCCAGTTAGGGAGATAATTTCACTTCACCTTCCAAGGCAACGTCTACATCATTGATTTGCCAGGTGTAACGGCTTTCACGATCTCTATTGGCTTCAAAGGACTCACCCGGAATTGGTTCTAAACCAACGTTGATACCTAAAAAGATCTGACCATCTTCATCAACTTTTAAATGCGTCGGATTGTCAAAGACAAACACTTCCCGACCATTTGGACTTTTACGAGTATCGATAATTTCGGCGTCATAAAAACCTTCCTCGTTGAGAACACGTCCAACCGAATTGACGATTCGTTCCCCGGCCTGCAGATCCACGGTCACGGTCGCTTTAGTGATGGTGGCTGGCATAACTTCCGGCGGCACCTTGACTTTAAGCCACATCTGATGCGACGAATTCATTTTCTCCTCGCTCCATTGCTCTTTCGTGAAGTCATAGGTCGTCGATCCGCCCGTCCCTGTAATTTGATTACTCGGATAAAACGAGGTCAGAATGGAAGGGATCATGAACTTTTCGCCCGGTGCTGTCTTGGATACTTTGAGTGGAATCACGGTCAAAGCAGAACCGATCACTTTCTGTTCTCCGGGGAAATCAATGCCCAAATCCAACGGGTCACTCCATACGAAAATCGATGGGACTTTCGGGAACTTCAACACGTCAGCATTTTCGCGTTTCAAAAGTGCATTGATGAAGTTGATTCGACTTCCTGTTTCTTCATCGACAATTGATGTCGTTGTATCGAACTGAGAATCCGCCAGTTCCTCTGCACCAATGATCAGATTGCCGTCGACAAACTGTACGGGTACGCGTTCCCCTGCGGGATTGACCAGCAGTCCGTTCTTAAGATTTTCCAGAGGTCCAAATTGATACTGGCCCTGTAAGCCCGTTTCACTGAACTCTGCGGCAGCAAATATAACTTCGTCAGACGCTACTAGCTTTTCAAACGGGAATGGACGAACCGTACCACCAGGTATCTTTAGCTTTTCCCAATGCCATGATTCCAGATCATCCCAAACCATTTGAATATTTTGGCCGGTCAATTCCTGAACGTCCGGCCAGAATATAGTGCCATCGGAGACCTGAATATCACCATCCAAAGTCTCTTCACTATAAACGGCGCCAAACCCCCGAACGGCGAGGTCGCGTGAATCGTTGTCGACATTAACAAATTGGACTGACGCCACCAGGTTTTCAAGAGTGTTTCGTTTTGACGAACCGACAAAATACAAATAAACGCATGTCACTAGAACCAGTATGGGACCGGCAATCAGCATGCGTTCCAGTTGTCCCTTTTGATGCATTTTGTAACCGAAACCGCACAACAGGAGAAAAAAGACTCCGAAGACGATGGCGATGTGTTCCCGAGCCACAATTTCAAATCCGACCTTTGAAAAAAGGTAATCGCTCATCTCTTCCACACGACTCGTCCCCAGATGCGTCTGCATGGCTAAACGTTGATCCTGAGCTTCAGCCGATTCATCATCTGCTTCAGCGGTCATCTCGGATAGAGTCAAATCTGTTACCGCGACATCTGTCATCGCCTTCTCAGTCTGAGAAAAGAAGCGAAGGGCTAACTCCTGAAGAGGCACTAACGGCAATAATTCATGAGATGTCGAAAATGGTTTGGGATGCGAAAGTCCACGAGATTCGAGAGTTGTAAACAGAACCTCGCCGTTACCATATTTCTTCCAAAACGCGGCAGGAGACCCGTTTAACTCATAATAGACTTCGACGTTTTCAGCATAGACAATCGCATTGGTAACCGGTTCGTCATATTCAAAGGTCACTAGTGGCTCTGATGTATGAACAGACTGTAAGTCAACTGAAGTGAGTTCTTCAGTTCCCAGATCGGTAAGCTCAATAGAATCCCCAAATAGCCGTTGAGCAAATTCAACACCCGTGGCATCTAACATCACCCACAGCCGACCACCATTGGCGACCCAATTCCTGATCGTCGCCAACATGGCAACATGGTGCATCACCTGAGGATCAGCAATCACGAGTTGGTCCAGACTATCCAACGCGATCGGAGTCGCTGGCGTACTAACACCCTGTGGGATAAAGACGGAAACCCCTGTCTGCTGATCTTTCTTAACCGCTTTCAGCATTCGTAAGGTGGTACTGTCGACGCTTTCAACGTCCACACCTTCATTGGTGAGGCGTTTCTGCAGCTCCATCAAATCCGTTAAATCAGGACCCATATACCCCAGTGCTGGCTGATTAAAATCCGTGTTGATCTGAGCTTTATCAAGTGGGGTCTTGAGAGGGCTAACGACTGGAATTTCCTGCTCATTTTCAAGTCGCCAGACGCGTGAATTGAGAATCAGGACACTGTACTTAAAACGCTCTTGCTTGGGCTTGTGATCTGGAATTCGAATCGGATAAGAAACAACGCGGACCGTATTCGGAGGAATACTAAATTTGCGAGTGAATTGAATAGCATTCTTTGCCAGATCTTCCGTCTCCCAATTAGCACGGATAATCATCTCATGCGACTTGGCTGTAGGATTCCAAACTTCACAAGAGATAATGCCCCAACGCCGTGGCACGTAGGCTGAAAACCCTGATTGCACGGCAATACGTTGAACCACTGGTTCATTCAGAGATTCCGTTTGAGGTCCCGGATCCACTAATCCTGCAGAACCATCCGACGGCGGAACGGTTTCTGTGGGCATTGGTGGCTGCGCCACTAATGGGGAGGTGAGCATCAACACGCAGGCTAACATGCCGATACGGCATACTAGTCGTTGCATCTTGGAAGTAGCTAGGTTACCTACCATTTGTCCCGCCTTCGACGTTGAACGAATCTCTTAAGGATGAAACTGAGTGAAGAATTGATACTGATCGTGATTATTCTGTGATGACAACGTTGGGGAGGTTATCACGAATCGCTTGTTTCCCAGAATCTCCCAAACTACTACAGAACTCGACGTTGAGATCTTCAAGATCTTTAAGAGTAAACAAATGACTGACTCCGTCATCTGTAATTTGAGTAGAACGAAGTACTAAAGCTTTCAATGCCGTTAGTTTTCCAACATGTTCCAAGCCATCATCTGAAACACCCGTTTGATCCAGGTTCAATTTAGTGAGGCCTGTCAATTGAGATAGATTATCCAATCCAGCATCAGTGACCTGAGTGGCCCAGAGATTTAAGTCTGTCAGAGAGGTCAATTCTTTAAGACTAGCAAGTCCATCGTCGCCGACTTGAGATTCACTTAAGTCCAGACGGGAGAGAGATTTCATTCCAGCCAAGGCCGGCATGCCATCCGAGCCAACCAGTGTGCCTCGAACTTTGAGATACTTCATCTTCTCAAGCCCTGCTAAATGTTGCATTCCGGCACTGGTGATTGCTGTCTGATACATCTCAAGATTTTGCAAACTCTTGAGTTGACCAATACTCTTCAGACCTTCATCACCTACTCGAGTATCATCCAGTCCCAGATGAACCAGATTGGAAAGCCCTGTAATGTGAGCCATGCCTGCATCAGTGATTTGCGATCCCCAAACACGAAGGAATTTGAGCGACTTAATACCAGCGACATGCTTTAAACCTTCATCCGAGATATTAATACACTCCTTAAGATCCAATAAGACGATGTCGGTACGATCCTTTAGTAGAGCCAGACCATCGTTCGAGATCTTACAACGCACCATCTTAAAGCGTTTCAGATTTTCGAGCTGCAACAAAGTACCAAGCCCAGCGTCCGTCACATCCGTTCGTTGTAGGTTGATCTCCTCCAGGCTTGGGACTTCCAATAATGAATCCATTCCTGCATCCGAGACTCGGGTTTCTCCCAGGTCCAAAGACTTGAGCGA
>CALKCC010000055.1 GCA_938082855.1 uncultured Pirellulaceae bacterium
TTGAAATAGGTATCACCAAGATGATCACAAACGACGCCGTCGGTCTCGTTGAGTTCCCGAGCTTTTTCCAATTCGGATCGAGCCTCTTCAAACTTCCCCAATCGGTAATAGGCCCATCCAAGGCTATCCCGATAAGCTGAATTGTCAGGTTCTGCCGCCACAGCCGTACGAGTCATTTGTTCAGCTCGGAAGAGATGCTCATTTCGATCGGCCCACAAATATCCAAGGTCGTTCAAAGCACTGATATCCTGCGGATTGCGATCCAGTACCTGTTCCAGCCATTCAATGGCTTGACGAGGGTTTCCGGATGCTAAGCATAGGTTTGAAAGCGTGAGTTTCGCTTCTCGCGAGATTTCTGTAGCAGCGGGATTGCTCGTCATCGTCTCAAGCTTGCGTATTAATGACGTATATGCCGTTTCAGCTTCGGCCAATTGTCCTGTGTGATATAGCACCCAGGGGTATCGACTTAGCAGGCGAGGATTGTTGTTCGCATTGTCGGCAGCCAGTTTAGCGGAGGTGACGGCTTTTTCATTTTCGTCTTCCAGTAGATAAGGACCGGCGATTAAAAAGTGAATGGACGTCTTGTTACGAACATTGTCATCTGCGAGAGCACGTTCAAAGATGGCGATGGCTTCTTTAGAGCGTTCGTTGAGGAGGTTTTGAATTCCCCAGGTTTCATAGAACTGTCCACTTTGCCTTGGAGCTTGCTCAATGGCCAGGTTCCAAAATGTGGAGGCGCTTTCCCAGTCGTTTGCCTGAGAAAACAAAAATGCCATGGCCGCTGCTGTATGACTCTTAAAAGTCTTGAAATTGACTTTAGCATCATCCGGTGTCATGTCCTTTTCGGCATAGTTTTGCACGAGACGTGCCATATTGATGAGCAAGGCTTTGTTGGAAAGGATCCGGTCGATCCGATCATCTTCCAGGGATTGAAGAGATCGGCTGCGTGAATAGACGAGCCCAAGGACCCAACACAATTCCATAGTCAGGTTGTCGGCCAACGGAGCATCGGCTGTTTGTAAAGAGAGCAGGGCATCAATTGCACCCTGGTACCCGGATAATACAGGCTGGATGGGAATGAATTTACGAAAGTGCTGCAAGGCAAGTTCCGGCTGACTGGCCTGATTCGCTAGATCGGCTAAGGTGTAACCCAAATAGTGATTGGATGGTTGTTGTTGTAGTGCTTGAACGAGTTGATCAATTGACTTTTGGTCTGCTCGTAATCGTTCTTCGACAAGATTGCGGTTAATCGCAATTAGCAACCGATACGGGTCTGATTTTCCCTCGGCTGACTTTGAATCCAGATACCGTTGAATTTCATCCAGTGCCTCGGAATTCTTGTCTTCTGCATAGTACAGGCTCGCGAGACGCAAAGCATACATGGCAGGGTTAGCGACGGTTTGTTGAGATTGTTCAATGGCTTCGCGGGCTTTGGTAAACTGCTTGGTCGCTTTGTAGACTTCGTTCATGGCTAGAAACACAGAACCTGTGCTGCCTTTGAGCCGCGCTAAATGAACTGCGGTTAGTCCGGCTTGTTCCGGTTGCTTCAACGCCTGAGTCGTTTCATCGAAGGCTTTGGCAGCCAGTTCAAAATCCTTTGCCAGAAAAGCCGTCCTACCTAACTCGGCAGTAATGAGTGCTTTGGGGACGCTGAGCGTGTCATCATTTTGGCGATTCAGGATAGCCTGATAAGCCTGTATTGCCTCCGGATAATCACCATTTCTAGTCAGGACGACTGCCATCCTCATGAGTGATTCAGAGTTGGCGGAGGTGTCCTTGATTGCTAGTTTGGCGTATTGAGATGCTTCTTGATTTCGTTTTAGCCCCATTGCCAATGGAATGAGTTCGTTGGAAATCGACACCACCGAACGATCATATCGCCAGGCACGTTGATACAGTTGAAGGGCTTTTACAAACTGTTGCCTGCGTGCATGCATTCGCCCCTGCCCAAATAACGTAGAAGCATGCAAGCGATCCGCATGTGATTCAGCAAGCGGTTTGGCAAGAAGGGGTTCGTCGTTGATGGTCGGCGGTGTAAAGTCGGTGACGTCGTCCGCCAGCAGAGGATAGGTTGCTAACCAGGCGAATAGAAAAAGTGTAAAGCTACGCAATTGAATCTCGATTCACAACGGGAGAGGCCAGGGGTATCGCTGATGCCAGCCAAGTCTATTCTAGCAAATCGTAGCAAAGCAATCCCACGCCACTTTTGTCGACGTGGAGTCCTTCTGACGGATTCAAAGTCAGGTTTCTGCTTTGACCGTAATACCGCAGCTCATAAACCGCTTAGCGAGGTTTCTTAGGGCGTCCTGCTTTTTTCTTAGGGGCTGCCTTCTTTTTAGGGGCGGCCTTCTTCTTCGGAGCTTTCTTTTTAGCGGCTTTTTTCTTCGGAGTGGCCTTCTTTTTGGGAGCGGCCTTTTTCTTTGGAGCTGCCTTCTTCTTTACGGCAGATTTCTTGGGCTTGGACTCACCGTCCTCTTTTTCGTCCGCCGATGCAACTTTCTTTTTCGAGGGCTTTTGCGGTAAATTGTCAGCGCAGTCTTTATTGATTTTCAACAGCAGGTCGTGAGTCGTTTTCCCGTAAGGATCACTGGCTAACTGGATTCCGAGCAAATGAATCAAGGCTCCGAACTCAACCCCTTTGTTTTTAGCAATCGTTCTTTCGAGTCCAGGAACTTTGCCTTGGTTTCTGTTCTTCACCGAAACGACGCCTAGGATCTGCAACGCATCCAATGCACCTTCATTCAAGGGAATTGCATGGCCTCCCAGCCCATTTTGTACGGCATAATTGACGACAAATTTGGGGATGTCCTCATAGTACCCAGCAATTGTAGCAGTGGTTTTACTTAACCCCTCTTTGGCCATAAAGGACAGGTCAAAGGAAAAGTGAGTTTCATAGACGTTGAATAATATTCTTCGTAGGTCCCGAGCGGATTGAGCGGCATTCGGTAGGCATCCCATGACTTCGGTCAATTCCGAGTTCGTGGTCACGCGAACTTCGTTCCAGTCCACATAGCGTGTTTGCAACTTACTGAATGCTTCGGTGGCCTGATCGGGAGTGGCATTTTCCAGGCAGGCAGCGTAAAGCAACTGCTCTAAAATAGGGCGATCCTTCACCGGTAGCTGTACATTGGTGAAGTGGTTTTTCAGAACACTGAAAGTTTTCTTGATTAATGACGCTCGTTTTGCAGCACTCATAATATCGTTTATCTAGGTGGGGGCTTGATGAAGTCTCACTCAGTCTCCGGGTTTAGGGGAGGTTGTCTGAGGGAGGATCCAATTCGTCCTGTGTTTCGTTGGGAGGTAAAACTTCTTCCAGAATTTTAGTGACTTCCAACGAGTGTTTCAGTCCTTCATCCAGAACAAATTGCAATTTTGGGGTGTATCGGGTGTCGATGCGGTTTGCGACTTTCCGTTGTAGGAATCCGGCCGCGTTATTAAGTCCTTTGAGAACATTTCGGGTATTCGTTGCTTCCCCCATAACGGAGACGTGAATTCTCGCGTGTCGCATATCCCCCGAGACTTCCACTCGAGTGACCGTTACGTTTTCAATACGCGGATCCCGCAGATCGGTGATGATCGCCGTACTGACGACTTCACGAATAGCTTGAGCTGCTTTTAATACACGCCTGGAACTCATGGGTGGTTTCTTGACCGAATACGAACTGGGTTTTACAGGGTTCGAGCGACTTCTTCGATTTTATAGGCTTCCAGAATGTCGTCCTGTTTTACATCGTTAAATCCGGCAAGCTTAATACCGCATTCCATGTTTTCGCGGACATTCTTCACATCGTCCTTTTCACGACGTAGTGAATCCAATGCATAGTCACCAATCACACGACCGTCTCGAATAACACGGATCCGACAATTACGTTCGATTTCACCCTGAACCACGCGGCAACCGGCGATGGTTCCAACCCGACTGATACTAAATGCCTGCTGTACCATCGCGTGGCCAAGCTCAACCATTTTCTCTTCGGGTTTCAGTTTTCCTTCGAGCATCATGCGGATGTCGTCGGTGACTTTATAGATGACGTCGTATCGTCGAATTTCAACCTGTTTGTCGTCAGCCAGTCGGCGAGCATCATTATCTGGTGCTACGTTAAATCCGATTACCACCGCTTCGGAGGCATCGGCCAGCACAATGTCTGCTGCTGTGATTCCACCGACCGAAGCCTGGAGAATCTTGACCTGAACTTCATCATGTTGAAGCTTACTAAGTTCCTTTTGAATCGCTTCAATCGACCCACGAACATCCGTTCGAATGATTAGATTGAGCGTAACGACTTCGCTAGGTCCTAGCGAGCCTTCAGCTAATCGACGCTGGAAATCATCA
>CALKCC010000056.1 GCA_938082855.1 uncultured Pirellulaceae bacterium
TTTTTTATGCACTCAATGCACTCAATGCACTCGATGTACCCGGGGAAACCTATAGCTCGCCTAGCCAAACAGTTGAGAGGCGTCTCGTGACTATTTCTTTTTGTCCGTGAGTGCTGCGGCTTGACGAGTAAAAAAGAACATTGCAAGAGCTGCGACTAATGCAGTACCAATCAATGCGGCAGTGGTCGTATGGCTGGTTTCGTTAAAAGGTTTGAGGCTGAATGCCTGATCAGTAAGAACCGGAAGTGCACCTATCATGATTCCGGTGAGTAGGGCGAGTAGTGGATTGCGGAAATGAGTTAAGAGCCATTTCAAGATTCGGCTGAATAGGATCAATCCGATTCCCGCTCCGAAGGCAAATATTGCCAACCGAATGATCGCCTCGGTTTGCAGTTGTTCGTCGAAGATCGCCTTTGGGAGTCGTACGACGTGATCGTAAACGCCCAATAGCATTAGTATCATGGAGCCGCTAATGCCGGGCAGGATCATGGCACAGATAGCGATACTAGCGCAAATGAATAGATAGAGTTTATCAGGCTCGGCATCTGTTGGCGTTCCGTTGGGAGCCTGCAGCTGATTAAGCAATAGGGCAGCAACAAGTCCGATTGCTATAAACATTGCAGCCTGAAATTTAGCCGCAGCGGAACTTGCTTTGATCGTCTCGATCACCAAATACGCAGAGATCGCGATCATGCCGAAGAAGGCTGCAAATGTAAATTGGCGGCTCACGGGATCGTCGAGCAGCGTTGAAGCTAGAGCTGACATGCAAAGAATGCCAGCTAGAATTCCAGGGATCAGAGACAGCAGAAATTTGAAATTAATGTGTCGCCCTGCCTGAGCAAATTGTCTGCGACGGATCGTTGTCAGGAGTTTGGCGTCAAATCGAGTGATGGTAGTAATCAGCTGGTCATAGATTCCCATCACCAAGGCAATCGTACCGCCCGAAACTCCGGGAACGACGTCAGCGACGCCCATAAAGATTCCTTTACCTGTGTTCACAAGAAAGTCGATCGGGTTTTTGATTTTTACGGAATGGCCGTCTTTTGACACTTTAGCTCTCGATATTGAAAGTTTTCGCCAGAAGTTTTTTCTGTTGCATTAGCGTTGTTAATACCCCTGTTTTTAGGGGGTTTCTTTTGTTTGTCCTTTGGAATCATCGGCACGAACGGGTGGGATTACGATATTTTTTTTGACGCGATTACGGTGAGCGATACAATTTTTAGTAGGTCAATTGTTGCGGTTGATCGGTGGTCTGACTTGTTTTGCGAGGAGGATCTCCGCTAAAGGGGACTACATATCCCGAGCCGCTGACCGATGTAAGCGTAAACAAATAAGTGGTTTTACCGCCGTTAGTATAACGCTTACTTCCTTCAGCGTTGCTTATCATTCCTCTTTGTCGTCATCAGTTGACTACACCTTGTCACGGAATCAGATCCAAGGTGTTGTTTTTTTAACGTAGAGATGACGCATCATGTTTATTAGGCAGGATGGCCCCAAGCTGGAGGTATTGGCTCCGGCCAAGATTAACCTCTTTTTGGAGGTCACTGGGAAACGCGTTGACGGGTTTCACGACCTGGATATGTTGATGGTGCCTGTCGCTCTATATGACACAGTAAATCTGATCGCACAACAATCTACCGAAATCTCACTGACTTCTCGGTGGGCGTTCGGCTTAGAGTCACAGCCGGCTCTTCCACCTGCACATGAAAATCTTGTGATGCAGGCGTTAGAACTATTTCAAAATCGTTTGCAGCAAAAGCACGGAAAGTCGTTTGGGGTGTCAGTTGATCTGGTCAAGCGAATTCCCGCTGCTGCCGGTTTAGGTGGTGCTTCAAGTGATGCGGCCGCTGCCTTGGTCGGTGCAAATCGGCTCAACGGTGACTTGCTTAGTTTAGAGGAGCTGACCTCCATGGCAGCGCAGGTGGGCAGCGATGTTCCCTTCTTCCTCTATCAAACTCCAGCTCGTTGTCAGGGACGTGGCGAAATGGTGACTCCTGTTTCCAGTCGACAGTCCTTGCCGGTGGTGCTGGTGAAGCCAACAGCCGGTTTGTCGACACCCTCTGTCTTTGGGCGAGTGGCTGAATTTGGCTTTGACGATCGTCAATCGATCGACGGCATGCTTCAGGCATTTTCCAATGGAGATTTGTCAGGTGTTGGCCGTGCCCTGCATAACCGATTACTCGAACCTGCTCTGGCAGTTCTGCCCGAATTGCAGGAGGTGGTGCATCGTCTTCAGGACTTTGATGTCGCTGGATTCCAAATGACCGGCAGTGGTAGCACTTTCTTTATGATTTGCCGCCATGCTAACCAAGCTAAAAACCTTGCTGCCAGGCTTCGTCAGATGAAGCTGGGAGCAGTTATAGATACATACACAATTGGACAGCCTTTCGGTTGTGCAGCTTAGGACGACAATTTAGCAGATTGAAAAACTCTATCCGTAGGGTAGGGCTGGATCGTTTTGCAAGTGTCGCGTCTAGGAGTGATATTATCGTCGTGTTTGGCTTAGGGAGTAAGGGCCATGGAGATTACAGAAGTTCGTGTCAAGCTTGTGGAAGATACAGATGATCGTCTGCAGGCATTTTGCAGTATCACTTTCGACAACAGCTTTGTTGTTCGGGATCTGAAAATCATTGAAGGGACTAATGGTCCTTTTGTTGCCATGCCGAGTCGCAAGATGACGGCTCACTGTCCGCGTTGTCACTGTAAGAATCACACCCGAGCATCCTACTGCAATCAGTGTGGTAACAAGCTTAAGCACCACGGGGCACGGGAAAGTCAGGATGGCCGCTCCAAACTCTACGCCGACATTGCTCATCCGATCAATTCGGAATGTCGCGAGATGATTCAAAAGAATGTATTGGAAGAATACAAAGCTGAAGTGGCACGCTCTCGGGAACCGGGTTATTCCAGTCGCTACGACGAGGGATTTTCGCCGGGAAATGCTAAGTCCGGCGGGCCTCATCTGGACAAGCGTCCCGAAAGTCAGGCAACGCCGGCAGGCGAAAAACAAAAGAACTTCGGGGCAGGGATCTTTGACATTTAACCATTTAGCCATTTAGCCATTTAGCCATTTGGACAGTTAGACAGTTAGACAGTTAGACAATTAGACAATTAGACAATTAGACAGTTGGACAGTTGGACAGTTAGACAGTTAGACAGTTAGACAGTTAGGCAGTTGGCAAGCATGAGTTGTAGAGTAAGAGTGGGTATCCGTACCACCTTCAGGCTTCGGCGGAAAATCTCTCCGTTCTCTGGGTATATTTGGGACAGTTGATCGATCGCATCTGAAAGAGTAAATCAGCCCCTCTGCCAATAGTTCAGAACTACAGAATCAGGGAGTTTATCCGTCGTAGTCCGACGAAGGAGGACGAAGTCGGACCAAGGGCTGTAGAGAAAAATGCGTAGGCCGAGCGGCCGAAGCCGGTTTCCATTTAACCATTTAGCCATTTAGCCATTTAGCCATTTAGCCAGTTGGACAGTTAGACAATTAGACAATTAGACAATTAGGCAATTAAACAATTAGGCAGTTAAACAATTAGGCCCGACTACGACGGGTAAACTCCTAGACAATTAGCCAGTTAGATAATTGGCTGATTTGTTACTTGTCGGAAGCACCAGCAACGGTAGGTAGTAAGTCAGGAACAAATGCCTCGACAATCAGTGAACCAAAGATCATGGTAAACGCTAAAATGGCCATGACTCCCAGCCCTCCGACATACTTGCGACGCATAAAAGCCCAGATCATGTTGTAGCCCGGAATGGCACTGGCCAGGATGGCCTGCGTTTGGTCGTTTTCTTTCACGGCCCAAGTGGCAATCGAAATGTGACAAATCACGTAGTAGACCAGCCCAATGTAAAACTCAATGGTGCAATAAGAACCAAGCCCTTTGTACCAGGCATAGGTGACTTCATCAGTGATAGGGCGTTGGTCTTTAGGTGTATCTTGTTCATTACCCAAAATGATTAAGTCGACTTGAGCTCGAGATACATGGACAACTCCCGAGCTTGGCACCCAGCCGCTCGGACCGGAATTCGTCTGATCGGGCAACGGGTTGAATCGAAAGAATCCATTTTGTTCATCAAGCTTATAAACGAACGTACCGGGCTTGGCCTTTTGTGTCATCGAACTGCCGGTCGAACTGTTGGCATCTTTTTTGGGTTTTGACGGAGTGGCAGAAATTTCAGCTTCCGAGACTAACAAATAGATATCGTCTTTCTTTCGGGGATCAATTTCTGCGTCGGCCGCTAATTGAGTCACTCCATTTCCTCGCATCGTGGCGATTTTGAGAGTTTCTCCGCTAAGCGAAAACCATGTCAGTGAGAACATGGCCAGCCCCAACCCAAAGGAGATTACGTTAAAGAAGACAAACAGCCAAAACCAATACGGCAGTCCTCCTTCTGCATTAATCTCAATCAGCTCTTTTTCCATCAACTGAGCTGCATGATCCAGTTGCTCGTTGCCATAGGATCGATAAGTGTAGGTGGCTGCCCCAAACGCTTTCTTTTGTTTTGCTTCACCATCGCCCATGAGCGAGCCTGTTTCGGCGTTGTAGCCGCAGGCAATACAGATGATGCCACCAACGGGGATTTCTGCGTCCAGGCAGTTAGGGCAGGGGATACCTCCAGATCCAGCTTCGATGCCCAAGCCTTCTAAAGCTCCTCCCAATCCTGCATCCGCGGCGGCCGGCGCGGCGGCTGGGACCATGAGCGGATTGCTACATTGCGGGCAATTGACCTGTTGACCTGCATAATGGTCGGGCGCATCTACGTGATAACCGCATTGGCAAGAGACCGGGATCGGCATGAATTGACCTTTGCAAAAAGCTGATTCGAGAACATTCGACTCAGAGAGTTAAGGGAGCTCGATAAAAACACTCTATGAAGTATACATTGTGCAAAATGACAGTAGGAAATCAATCAGAAGAATGTAGGAGAGGGAGATGTTTTGAGCAGAGTAGGCTGGAATCTTACCATTTTGGCAGGTTCGCTCAGCCAGTTTACTTGATTCTGTCAATTTGGCAGAAAACCAAAAGCTACAGAACGCTTAAAAATCTAAAAAACTAATACTCCCCCATAGATAAACGCTCTTTTTTGACTTATCTTTAATCCTTTATGGCATGTCTTAGATGGCCATCTGTGGGTATTCACAGTTTTGGCACGGGACTTGCAAATGAGTAAACAATCCAATCGATCGAGTAACACTTTGATTTGATTGGAATTAACAAGAATAAGACTAACCAGCGAATCGTTAAATTGATTCGTGCTTGCCAGAAACAAGCATTGATTCCGGAGGTAAGGGACACAGATGGCAAAATTGCAACCATTAGGTGACCGTATTGTTGTAAAGCGTGATGAATCCGAAGAGGTAACAGCTGGAGGGATCGTTCTACCTGATTCCGCCAAAGATGCTCCCGCTCGGGGGACTGTTGTAAGCGTTGGAGACGGCATCATGACCAGCGATGGCTCAAAGATTCCACTTCAGCTTAGTTCTGGCGACCGTATTATTTTCAGCAGCTATGCTGGCGAAGCGATCAGCGTTGACGACCAAGAGTTGTTGTTAATGCGTGAAGCCGACGTCCTGGCTGTCATCGAATAGAGTAAACCAATTCTGAGGCGTGGCTGCTTTGGCGGCTTCTGCTCAGACTAGATAATAAACAACTAAGGGAGAGTTTGTCTCATGGCTAAGATCATTGCATTTGATCAGGAAGCTCGCGAAGCAATTCGTCGTGGTGTTTCTAAGTTGGCTCGAGCTGTAAAGGTTACGCTGGGTCCCAAAGGCCGAAACGTTATTTTGCAAAAGAGTTTCGGGTCGCCAACGGTTACCAAAGACGGTGTAAGCGTTGCGAAAGAAATTGACCTCGAAGACGTCTACGAAAATATGGGCGCTCGAATGGTGCGTGAAGTTGCCAGCAAGACAAGTGATGTCGCTGGTGACGGTACGACGACTGCGACCGTAATGGCTGAAGCAATCTTTACAGAAGGATTGAAAGCCGTTGTTGCTGGTGTGAACCCGATTCAAATGAAGCAGGGTATCGAGAAGGCTGTGGAAGACATTACTGCTCAATTGCAGAAAATGTCGATCAAGATCAAAGACCGAGCTGAAATGGCAAACGTTGCCGCGATCGCTTCGAACAACGATCGCGAGATCGGTGACTTGCTCGCCGGTGCCATGGAACAGGTTGGTAAAGACGGTGTCATCACTGTCGATGAAGGTAAGAGCCTGTCCACGGAAGTTGAGTGGGTAGAAGGGATGCAGTTTGATCGCGGTTATCTCTCACCTTACTTCGTGACCGATCCAAACACGATGGAAGCAGTGCTGGAAGATGCTTATGTGCTCGTCTTCGAAAAGAAGATCAGCAACATCAAAGATCTTGTTCCTCTTCTTGAGCAAGTGGCACAGCAGGGTAAGCCTCTGTTGATCGTTGCTGAAGATGTTGAAGGGGAAGCACTTTCTACATTGGTTATCAACCGCTTGCGAGGTTCTTTCGCTTGTGTAGCAGTTAAAGCTCCAGGTTACGGTGACCGTCGTAAGGCCATGATGGAAGATATTGCCATCCTGACCGGTGGTACAGCGATCTTCGAAACGCTTGGAATCAAACTGGATTCACTGAAGCTAACCGATCTGGGACGAGCCAAGAATATCATCGTCGATAAAGACAACACGACCTTGATTGAAGGTTCCGGTAAGAAGGGCGATATCAAAGCTCGAATCGAACAGCTACGCCGTGAAATTGATAATTCAACTAGCGACTACGATCGTGAAAAGTTGGAAGAGCGTTTGGCAAAGCTTTCCGGTGGAGTCGCCAAAGTGAACGTTGGTGCGGCAACCGAAAGTGAAATGAAAGAACGTAAAGCACGTGTTGAAGATGCTTTGCACGCCACACGTGCAGCCGCTTCTGAAGGTATCCTGCCTGGTGGTGGTGTTGCTGTTTTACGAGCCTCTTCCAAGGTTAAGGTTCCTGCGGATCTGACCAACGATGAAAAGATCGGTTTCGAAATTGTATTGCGAGCTGTACGGGCTCCACTCAATACAATCGCATCGAATGCTGGTCAGGATGGTGGAATCGTTTGTGAAAGAGTTCTCAACGAAAAAGGGAACTTTGGTTACAACGCTTTGACCGACGAGTATGAAGATCTGGTTGCAGCCGGGGTGATTGACCCGACGAAAGTAACTCGTACTGCTCTGGCAAATGCCGCGAGTGTTGCGACGTTATTGCTGACCAGTGATGCTCTAGTGGCTGAAAAGCCAGAGGGGCATAAAGATAGTAGCGGTGGCGACTACGACCTGTATTAAGCCATAGCTACCTGAAATACAAAAACCCTTGTATTTACTAAGACGTAGATACAGGGGTTTTTTTATTAAATATTTGCCTCTTTGCAGGCCTGAACAAGTGGTTCAGAATAGTGTTTTAACCAACCTCTACCTTGAATAGGGACCGGACTGACGGTGGAAAAACAAAATTCATTTGTGCGTTTCATGTTGCTCTTTGGCATCATGCTGATCGTAACTCAACTTTCGATGCGTTGGTTAGGATTGGTCCCCGAGGCTCCACCGGAAGACCCTCAGGAGGAGCAAGCTAGTGAAGAGCTAGTTTCTGAAGATAGTCTGCTGGTTGGGGATGCGGACGAGCAGATCATTGCGATCGGTTCTTATGATCCAGAGAAAAAAGAAAAATTCCTTGCCTACTTTAATTCGCAAGGGGCATCGTTGGATCGTGTCGAATTGGTGGAACGCAAAGATTCGAATGAACTCAAGTATGGCGTGATCGAATTCCGTCATGGTTATCTGGGGTACCTTGCACCGCTCGAAGCTGAAGACAGTACAGAGGGATTGGAAGTTCGAGTCGTGGGCGATGGTACACCGGCTCAACGGGCAGGGATTCAGGTCGGTGACCGATTGACCCATTTCGATGACGCATTGCTGGCAACGACCGGAGATTTGGACAACGCGTTACGACTTACCGAATCGGGGCAACAAGTCACATTGAAAGTCCAACGCCAGGGGAAAGAGGTTGTACTGAATGCAACATTGGAAGATCGACCACTGACGGTCATCGATCCTAATCCTTATCCTCAGGTTGACGTGGATCGTGAAGTCTATGAATCAGCCAATTCGCTACTGACCGAATTAATTGCAGTCAATGACCAGACTATTCGTAATCGAAATGCGATGGAATTACCATCACTTGCCGAAAGTAACTGGACGCTGAAATCGAGTGACGGACGTTCAGTGACGTTTGCAATTACTTTGGAAAATGGAATTTATGACAACGGTGAAGCTGAAGAGTCTCAAGAGGAGACTGCCGGACCGTTTTCAGGAGCGATTGAAGTCACCAAGACATTCACTCTTGCGGATGCCGCTGGCGATCAGGCCTATCACCTGGATATGGATTTAGGTTTTTCTAATCAGAGTGATCAGGTTCAGCGAGTGGCAGTCAGGCAACATGGTCCGAATAATATCGTGAATGAATCCTGGTGGACTTCGGTGGGGAAAACTCGCGATATTAAATGGAGTCTGAATGATGAAGAGGACGACGTACGGGCAGCCACGATTCTTGAGCAAGCTCAGGAGAATCCGGAGAATCCAACCAATTCGATCTGGCGGATTGAAGACCAGGAGCCAACGCTTGACTACGTAATTACGGACTCGCAGTTCTTCGCCGCCGGATTTGTTAGCTTCGACGGCAAGGCTGGCATCGGTTTACCGGTACATGATTTTCATACGGAATTAGCCGAATCAATCGATGGAGTGACCAAAAAGTCCGCTCGCGTCCCGAATACCTCCTTTTTTGTCGATAGCAAAGAAATTGAAATTGGCGCTCAACAGACCGTCCAACAGAATTTGCGAGTCTTTGTCGGTCCTAAAGGAGATGATTTACTGGATGCCTACGGGATGAAGAACGTCATTGAATATGGCTGGTTCCGAACGATCGCACGGACGCTGGGTGCCATTATGCATGGCTTCCAGTCGTTGGTCGGAAACTACGGAGTGGCCATTATCATGTTGACGATCTTAGTTCGAGGTTGCATGCATCCTTTGAGTCGTAAGCAGGTGCGGAGCACCCAGATGATGGGATTCCTCAAGCCTCAAATGGAGAAGATCAACGAAAAATTCAAAGATGACCCTCGTCAGAAGACTATGAAGCAGCAGGAGTTGTTTGCCAAGTATGGCTACAACCCATTGAGTGGCTGCCTTCCGGTCTTCATACAGATGCCGATCTTCTTCGGTTTGTATCGAAGTATTATGGTCGATGTGGAGTTGCGAGGAGAGGCCTTAATCCCGGGATTAGATTGGTGCTCGAATCTGGCTGGACCGGACATGATGTATTACTTAGGCGAGTCCTCAGCCATGCTCATTAATCGTGGAGGATTTGTTGGGCCTTACATCAATCTGCTTCCGATCCTGACCATCATCTTGTTCCTATTGCAGCAGAAAATCTACACGCCACCTGCCACGGACGATACGCAGAAAATGGCACAAAGAATGATGAAGTTTATGTTCTTCTTTATGGGGTTCATGTTCTTCCGAGTTGCCAGCGGTCTGTGTCTATACTTCATTGCTTCAAGTACCTGGGGAATTCTTGAACGTAAAATGTTGCCCAAGATTAAGGACCCTGATGCCTACCTGGAAAAACTAGCAGAAGAAAGACGTTCTAAGAAACGTAAACCTGGGTTCATGCAGCGTATGATGGAAATGGCCGAAGAGACTCAACGAGGACAGGCCAAAGCAGCTAACAGCGATAGTGAACGTCGTAAGCAACTCGATAGCTTGCGTGGCGGTCGGCGTCGGCGATAGAAATTCGTTCAAGAGTTTTGCTCAACGCCTTTTTGAGTCGCTCTGAAGAGGTCGTTTAGATTTGTTTAATACGGAAGACACAATCTGTGCGA
>CALKCC010000057.1 GCA_938082855.1 uncultured Pirellulaceae bacterium
GACATCCTGGATGATAAGAAAGGTGAAGATCCAACACAGCGAGGTCAGAAATATGACCTGCTGCGACTGGTCACCAAAGGTCTGAGTAGAAACGAAAGACTTATTATCATTCTTTACTACTACGAAGAAATGACGATGAAAGAGATCGGAGCAACGCTTGATCTCAGTGAAAGTCGTGTAAGCCAAATGCATAGCAGTCTGGTGCAGCGACTACAAAAGCAGTTAAGAAATCGCCGGGCCGAATTCGCTGCTTAGTCATTGTTCATATCCATAAAAAAAGAGCGAGGTGCTAAAGCCTCGCTCTTTTTTTATTGGCATCGAAACTGATTATTTAGAAATAACAAAATCAGCTTCCATCGCTTTGGTAATCGCGTTTTCAACTTCTTCCAGATGAGCACGACTGTAAGCATCAAGCTTTTCAGCATTCGCTTCGCGGTAAGTAGCGATCCGACCTGCAAGTGCTCGCAATTGCACTCTGGCAAGATTGGAAATCGGCTTGAACGATTCGTTGCTACCGTTGTTCGTCATCGAAAGATCGATCAGACGATTAACATGCTCACGTTGCAAATTGCGACGCAGGCTTGAGATCGCCGGTTTACGCACATTGGTGGCCGCCTCTAAAGGAGCTCCTAGCTCACCCCAGATAGCACCGGTAACCGTATCCAAAACCTCGGGAAGCGTGAGGGCATCCTGATCGGCTGGAATTCTAAATTCGTTGTCATAAACCCGTCGAAGCGTCGTAGGGTTCAGAACCGAAGTCAAAGTACTGGCCTGCAGGGCACCAACACGATCATGGATCGGCCAGTCATAATCCCGCATGGCACTGCTGACAGATCGATCCAATGACTTGGACGTAGTCATCCTCTCAAGCAATTCCGGAGTCAGAGCGTAGATCTCATCATGGAATGATGTTTCCACAACAAATTTCAAGGCAGCACGCTGCTGTTCGACGGGAACAACCTGCAGAGGTGCTCGATTGCCTTCATCACCCTTCTTATCTCGCAGTACATGAACACCGCCGATCCAGTTTGCCATCATGCTAATCGCACGGGCCTGCATGGAAAGTGTGATTTCGTAACCACGACGAGCTTTCGTCCAGCTGTCACCGTCTTTCACAAATTTATCGAGAATCTGAGTACGATGATGAGACGCTAGCTGAATCTGTTCCTGAGCAAAATTCAAGGGATCCTTGCCATAGTCGTAACGACGAGCAAGCGGGTCTGGCCCGGAGGTGTCTTCGTCCGTTGCAAACTGAAGCTTCGGATCGGTGACTCGAGCTAAAATCGGCTTGAGGTCCGGACTAAATGAATATCCATACTCGATCGCCCAGTAGTCATAGGGACCGACACCGAGCATCGCGTAATCACCTTGGGCGTCACCGGCATCGAAACGAATATTGGTGGGAGTATAGTCCATGACAGACCCAACAATCGGTTTACCTGCATTTGCCGCAGTATTGATTTCATCCAACGTATACGCTGACGAGGCTTTGAAGTTATGACGAAGCCCTAAGGTGTGTCCAACTTCATGCGCGACAAGATGATATAGTTGCGGGCCGATGAAAGATTCCGGCATCCCATCCAGAATTACGTCCTCTTCCTTTTCAGCTTCTCCATCTTCTCCGTCACCAGCATCACCGGCTTTATCGTCTAAAGCGTTAATCTGGTGCACCATTCGCATTACAGCAACATCGAAGGCCATGCCACGAGCAGCGAGGCAGGATCCATTTACCTGAGAAGTTCGGCCAATCAAACCGTCATACTCATCGTCACCAAGAAGAGTTCCATCCACCTTGGTCAAAGGATGACCACTGAAAGGCTCATTGCTCATTTCGGCAAATTTACCACGCAAGTGAGCTCGTTGTGATGGATGAGCAAAGGAAAGACGAGGATCCCAATTGGGGTTCTCAGCTAACCAGCCAAGTGTTTCAGCACTGTAACCTTCCATCATGATTCGTGGTAACAAACTATCGAATTCATATCGGAAGTGGCGGATCCAACCGTCAGTTAGGATGATATCCGCATCAAGAATCTGTCCTGTATTCGGGTCAACGCGGCTTGGCCCAATGGCTGTACCGACATCATTATTCAACCAGCGAACAAAGTTGTACCGGACGTCTTCTGGGTCCTTGTCCATATGGGCGCCAGTCTGAGCGTCCTGATAGTAGACTTCGATGGCGTCTGAGATACCGATCTTTTCGAAGGCATCATTCCAGGCCAACACACCGTCTTTGACCCACCTGCGATACCGCACGGGAGTCGTGTGTTCTACATAAAAGATGATTGGATTTTTCGGTGGGCTAACCTTCAAACGTGGATCACGCTTTTCCAAGTGCCAGCGATTAATGAAACGCACTTTGGTCTTGTCATCGTCGTACTGTCCCAAGTCACTGAACGATGTCGTAAAGTATCCAATGCGTTCATCGGCCATACGTGGACGATAGCCCGATTTCGAATTCAGTTCAGAGATACTGTAGTGAATTGACGAAAGCTTGCCTGAGGAGGTTGGTAACTCAAATGCCAACTCCACGTTGAGTGGAAACGCTTTGGATTTCTGTAGTTTGTACAACCCTATCAATTCTTGATTGCGGAATTGAGGGCCAAAGAATTTCGTGGCCTTCCCAACCAGAAGATAATCTAGGTCGATCACCGGACCACCCCCAGGGCCGATCGTAACGATCGGTACATTCAGGATCATGCTGTCTGTGAACAGACGGTTTACAGAAGCAGATGATTCCGGATCGCCCGATGCTCGGGTATCAAGATCTGGAGCGATCAGCGCGAGTCGATTGTTATAACGTCGCCAGTAAACATACATTTCACCGGATTGAAGTCCGGCATACTTATCACCACTAGCCACAGTTAATGCAAAGAAGTATCGCTTGGTGGCATAGTTAGGAGGTAATTCAGCGTAGACGTTGCCATCTTTGGGACGTACGTACAATGTGTACATGCTCCGAGCACCATCCGCGGTCGAAACAACTTTTTCGTAACCGTTTAAAACCTGAGAATGTGGAGGGTATTCAGGTTTCGGTGGTGGCGGTCCGTCCTGTGCGAACGATGGACCTGTCAATAAAGTAGCCACTAAAAGGATAGCTAGAGAGGATAAGTATTTCATGGGACGTTTTCCTACGGCGTAATCGTTGAATAAACGCAAACATTGCGCAGTTCAGATATCCCTTTAAGATAGTTCACAACAGACCGTGTGAAAATGTAACGATCAGGAAAACTGGAAAAGATACGGGTTCTATGACGGATAACCGTTACAACCCTTGTAAGCATCGATCGTGCAAGTTTACCCGCCGTAGCCTGAAGCCCAATCCAGACCCAATTGACCATTTAACCAATTAACCATTTAGCCATTTAACCAAATGCCAATGGTCAATGAACAATGGCTCATTGGACAATTGAAAATACTGACAATTGTCTAATTGTTTAATTGGCCAACTGGTTAAATGGTTAAATGTCTCACCGTTTCTTCAAATACGCAAAGTAACTTCCTCTCACTTTGCCATCTTTGAGTTTCATTTTGGTGAGGAGGTCATTTTCGCCTTGCTGCAATTCAACTTCAAAGACAACGGAAGTTGCGCCGGCTGGGATTTCCTGAGTGATCGTCTGACCGCCGATTTCGATGGTCGCACTCACAGCGTCCATCGCTTTGTCCACGTGACGAGGCCAACGCCGAAGCTCGATCTGATACTTCGCATCTTCGGCAATATTCAACGCCCAGTAGCCATTACCAATCGAGCCGCTCATGACATGGTTTTGGTGCCACGGAGTATTGGTATTGTTTGTATGCCAGTCATGAGAATGAAGTAGTGACTCGGGCTGCGCTTTGTAACCGACGCCGATGCGGACCGTCATATCAAAGGCTGGCGAGAGACTTTTCCACCAGGCTTCGTATGCATCAGAAAGTTTCTTAGCTACGTCCGGATGCTTTTCAAAGACATTATTCTCTTGCCCTGGATCTGCTTTGATGTCGTACAACTGGTTTTGATTCAGCAAACGCCAGCGTTCTGACATTACGGCATAGTTTCGATACTTCTCAACATTTTCTACTCGCTGAGAATGGACCGTTAGGATTCTGTCTCGTAAGGATTCTTTGTCACCGTACAAGATGGATTTCAGGCTTTCGCCGTCCCGCTCACTAGCTCGAACGTCTTCCAATTCACAGAGCTCTGCCAGAGTTGGTAACACATCAATGTGGGCACAAAGGGTATTAACATCCCGACCGCCGGTGAGTTCACCGTTGGGCCAGCGGATAAACATGGGGACACGATGACCGCCGTCAAAGTTAGATCCTTTACCGGCACGCATACCTGCGTTAAACCCTTTCCATGTTCCGTTTTTCGTGGGCCGCCAACCTGCAGCACTTCCGTTGTCGGTGGTAAACACGAGGATCGTGTTATCGGCGATCTTCAATTCATCGAGCTTCGCCATCAATTTCCCCATGTTCTCGTCGATGTTTTCAACCATCCCATAGAACTCTGCCTGAGGTGAACCCACACCCTTTTCTTTGTAAGGATCTGAGTATTTCTCGGCTACTAGATAAGGACCGTGAGGAGCATTGGTAGAGATGTATGCGAAAAACGGTTTCTTGCGATTTCGTTCGATGAATTTAAGAGCATCGTCAAACCAGACGTCTGTGCAATAACCCGTTTGAGCTTCCGGCTTTCCATTTCTCCAGTAGGTGTCATCGAAGTAGTCGTTGCCCCAGAAGTCTGGCCCCTGTCCAACGCCCCCGCCACCATGGATGAAGGTGTAATCAAAACCCTGATCCTGAGGACGTACGGGATAGTTGTCGCCTAAGTGCCACTTACCAAACATGCCGGTGGTATAGCCGCCATCTCGAAAGACTTCGGCAACAGTGTATTCCTGGCTGTTCATCAGGCTACGACCCATGATCGTGTGCCAGACGCCGGTACGAGTCGAGTAGCGTCCGGTCATCAGAGCACTTCGAGTCGGCGAACAGGTGGGGTCGACGTGGTAGTCGGTCAGCCGCACACTTTGCGAATGTAATTCGTCAAGATTGGGAGTTTGGATCATGGAGTTTCCATGAGCTCCCACGTCTCCGTAGCCCTGATCATCTGTGATTACAACAATGACATTAGGCTGACTTTCTTTCGCCATCGCTGGAAGCGTCCAGCCGGCAACTACAAGTAGAATCAGAAAGCGATGCATGCTTCAGGTACTCCGTGGTGCATTTCGTTGAATTGACTTCAATCAATGTACCACAGAGTCCTAACGAGTAAATCCAAACGAAATGAATTCTCTCGGAGAATCTGTTGCACCGATTAATCTCGGGAAGCAGCGGCAGCGCGCATGAGATAGTAGGCTAGTGTTAATAGTGTCGTCACCATCGCTGCGACATAGGTCATGGCGGCAGCACCCAACACTTTATCCATACCACGGCGTTCTTCCGGGTAGATGATTCCCGCGTCGACCACGATCTGCTTGGCTCGCTTTGTTGCGTCAAATTCCACGGGTAGAGTGACCAACTGAAAGAGCAGTACCAGGCTAAACAGACCTGCCCCAATATAAACGACTGTTTTACCAGCCCCTACACCGCCGGACGCGTACAACATGATCAGGCCAAGCACCATCACGATGTAGCCCAGTGAATTACCGATGGAGCAAAGTGGTACGAGCTTTGAGCGTAACCGCAGTGGGCCATAGTTTTCTGCATCTTGCAAAGCATGCCCGGCTTCATGAGCAGCGATGCCTATCGAGGCGACGGACGTACCTGTATACACCTTGGAAGACAGAGCCAATTGTTTGGACACTGGATTGTAATGATCAGAAAGCAGACCGGCGGTTTGCACCACATCGACGTGCTGCAAACCTGCGCGATCTAATAACATCCGTGCCGCCTGAGCTCCGGTGTATCCATTCATGGATCCAACTCGCGAGTACTTATTAAAAGCGGCTTTCACTCGCATGCTGCAAAAACCGGAGATCAGAAGTGACGGTAGTAATACCCAAATGATGTATTGGAAATCGTAAAACACGGTATGTCATTCCTAAATGAATATGGAACTTAAGTTAGGCTAAGTCTATTTTACGCGCTTTTGCCTTGGCTTTCTTCCCCAATGTGATCGTAAGCAGTCCATTGACCAACTTAGCATCCACCGTATCGGAATCAACTGAGGTAGGAAGCTTGTATTCTTTCTTGATAGTCCCATAACGCTGGTAGCCTGACACCAGACTGCCATCTCGAGATTCCGGAGCGGATCGTTCTCCCTGGACGGACAACACTCCGGTCGGCAGGATCTCGATAGCGACGTCTTCCTGAGCAAAGCCTGGTAGCTCCATCTCAAGGACAAACCCTGAATCCTGTTCCCAGATTGAGACGTTTGGTTCGAGAGTTTGCTGACCTGACTGATTGGCACGAGTCTCTAAACCAAATACTCGGTTCATCTCGTCCTGCAACCAACTCAACTCGGCGTGAAACGGACTTTTACGTGTAATCAACATAATCTTAGTCTCCTAAATTTCGGCACTGTAACTTCTCTACCCCCAAAGAATGCAATCACCATGCCAAAACCCGGTGCCACCCACTCCAACTCCACTGAATCCGAGCCAGAATAAGTGACACCCACTCATTCCAATTCTCTCTCATGCCTCAAAAACACTACAAAACCAGTGGTTTTACAATTATTTCCACCTGCAACTATCTCTCTGAGGATTCATGCGGCAAGATCGCAGGATCCCTGGGATTCCTCGAAAGAATCAAAAGCGGCAGCCAACCAAGAGTGGGTGGCACTCATTAAACATGCCAATACGACATCTCGGAGTGTCATTTAGGCAGCTTTCGCAACATTTAATATACCACCCTATGTGGGTATTTATAGAGCTGAGTAGCTTCTCCGAGTGGGTGGCACTTATTGGGGGATTTAAGTGAGAGAACGGCCGGAGTCTAGCTTGATCGAGGTGCCAGTTGCCATTGGATTTTCAAGAAAGAACTCGACGGCATGGCAAAAAGCTTCAGGATCGTCCACATGATGAGTGGGTGTCACCGATTCAATTTCCTGGCGTTTTGAAGGAGCTAGGTCATCTGGGAAGAGGATATTACCCGGGTGAATGCAATTGACTCGGATTTTGGAGTTCAAGGCAGCAAGTTCAATCGCCAATGCTTTAGTAGCTGACTCGATTCCTGCTTTTGACAAAAAGTAGGCTAAATAGCCGGGATAAGGGCGATCAATGGCCCAATCACCGACAGTGACAATCGATCCGCCCGACCCCTGTTTCACCATTTGTAAACCTACTTTTTGAGCACAAAGCACAGTTCCTAAAGCATTTACCTGAAGCTGTTTTGACAAATCGTCAGCAGATAACTCTTGTAATGGAGTAGGTTTCCATAACGAAGCGAGTGTCACTAGAGCGTCAATGCGGCCATATTTCTCAACAATCTCAGTGACTAGACGATCAACTTGTCGCTCCGAAGTCACATCTGCCTCACAAAAGCAGGCATTTTCTCCCAGTTCTTCCGCCAACTGCCGACCACACTCTGAATTATTCAAACCGTGCAATATGACGAAATACTCACGTTCGATGAGGTATTGAGCCAATCGAAAACCGACTCTTCTACGGCTACTTCCCGTGATTAGTGCTACTTGTTTCATAAGCCCTAATAGAATCCCCAGTCCTTATCTTTTCAATGATATTTGCTTTACCACTTCTATATATACAAGGTCGCCTGAGATGAAGACCTCCATTCACTACACAATCAGGGTATATTGTAGGTTTGAATATTTGAGAATTATTTGATAATTCGACGAAACCTGTCGTTCTACCCAAGTGTTCAATCAATACAAGCAAAATACAAACTCATCTTTACACATAACAGGATTTCCCTAATGAATCGATTCAAATTCTATATGCTGGCAGTAGCAATGATGTCTCTCATCATCATTCCAGCTGTTCAAGCTCAGCCCGGCGGACTGCGCCCTGGTGGCGGTCAGCGTCCAGGCGGTGGTGGTCAATTTGGTGGTCGCGGTGGCGGTCAACAAAACAACATTTCCATCTCTCAACTCCTTCAGTCCGAGAAGGTTCGCGCCGAAGCAGAAATCTTTGACGAGCAAGTTCAGGAAATCAAGGAAGCTGTCGATAAGATTCGCTCGGAAGCTCGAGCCAATCAAGGTGAACGCCCTAACTTCCGTGAACTCACAGAAGAACAACGACGTGAACTATTTGAAAAGTTCCGTAAGAGCTCTGAAGAGACTCAAAAGAAAGTGAATGCAGCAGTAAGTGACATCCTGCTTCCTCCACAGATCGAACGACTCGAAGAAATTCGTCTTCAACTCTTAGGTACAGGCGCTCTACTCTTAGAACCTGTCCAAAAGAAACTCAAAATCTCTGATACTCAGAAGGCTAAATTCGAAGAGATCACTAACGGAACTCGCGAAAAGGCCCAGGAAATGTTCGGCGGTGTTCGTGAACAATTCCAGGAATTAGGCGGCGACCGTGAAAAGATTCAGGCTCTGATGGCTGAGATTCGTGAAAAGATGCAGGCTGTCCAAAAGGAAGCTGAAGAAAAAATCGTTGGTACTTTAACAGCTGCACAAAAGAAGCAGTTCGAAGAAATGAAAGGAAAACCTTTTGAGATTTCTCGCGAAGACCTACGACCTCAACGACCTCAAGGTCAGCGACCTGGTCAGGGCCAACGCCCAGAAGGCCAGCGTCCTGGTGGTCAAGCCGGTCAGCGACCTAGCCTCTAATCAGGCAACAGATCATAAAAAAGAGGTGCTTTCGCGAGCACCTCTTTTTTTATGCGCCCAAAAATCTGATCTACTTCCCCTCGTACGGTTCAACAAAGGAACAAGACAGCACATAATGGAAACTACTTAAATACATCGGTGTAACCGACACCCACTACGACCTTTAGACAAAGCACCAATATGAGAGCCATTCTACTAGAAGAACCGAAGAACTTTAAAACCATCGAAGTCGACGAAGCTCCGTCTCCGGGGCCCGGTGAAGCGCTTGTTGCCGTACACCGTGTCGGAATTTGCGGAACTGATATCAGTGGATACTTAGGAAAGTTCCCCTTCTACAGTTACCCCAGAATTCCAGGCCACGAATTAGGTGTTGAAGTTCTTGAGGTTGGCGAAGGTGTGGAAAATGTGAAAGCGGGTGACCGCTGTAGCGTCGAACCGTACATTAATAACGAAGAGAGTTTTGCGAGCCAGCGTGGGCGTGGAAACTGCTGCGACAATCTGGAAGTCTTAGGAGTGCACACCGACGGCGGAATGAGAGAACGATTCATTGTTCCCGCTCGTAAGTTACATCCTTCGCACGGTGGGTTGGAAATGGAACAACTCGCCTTGGTGGAAACTCTGGCAATCGGCTGTCATGCTGTAGACCGGGCCAAGCCTACGGCGGACGACACGGTGTTGATCATTGGAGCCGGTCCGATCGGACTAACCTGCGTCGAATTCACCCGTCTGACTCCCGCCAAAATGATCGTCATGGATATGAATGACGATCGCCTCGCGTTCTGCCGTGACAACATGGGTGTTGAAAACACTGTGACCTTCAAAGGAGATGATTCGGAAGAACAGGCATTACGGGATGCCAATGGTGGTGAATTGCCGACCATTGTGATCGATGCAACGGGCAATGCCCAAAGCATGGCGAATGCAATGAATTACGTTGCTCATACAGGCACGTTAGTCTACGTCGGAATCACTCTCGGTGAAATCGTCTTTCCTCATCGTTGGTTGCATGCCAAGGAGATGAATTTACTTGCCTCCCGCAACGCGCTGCCAGGTGACTTCGCTCGAATTATCAAGCTCATCGAAGACGGTCAAATCGACACACGCCCGTGGATCACTCACCGCACAACACTGGAAGATTTGCCCAATGTGTTTGAATCCTACACCAAGCCAGAAACGGGAGTCATCAAAGCAGTGGTGACGATCCAAGACTAGACGATAAGACTAGACGACAAAACTAGACAACGACTAGTCCTGTAAACTGGTAACACCAACCTAACCAACGGCCTCTGACATCACTTCAGACGCGTTTACTCACTTAAGGAATAACTCATGACCAAGTCCAGCGTAACGATCAGTCTGGTGGAAGCAGCCCGAGGAGGCCCCTTTATCCTCTGGGAGGGATTAGAGGCAGGCTGCAAAACGGCTAAAGACCTTGGGTTTGATGCGGTTGAAGTTTTTTCACTCGGCCCTGAACAGGTTGATTCCGATGAATTAGAAAAACTGCTCGGCGACTATGAACTCTCCTTAGCAGCGGTTGGAACCGGTGCGGGCATGGTGAAGCACGGGCTCTCGCTAACATCCACTTGCAGTGAGGAAAGAGCGAAAGCGAAAGAGTTTATTAAGCAGATTATTGAAATGGGTGGCCGATTTGGAGCCGGTGCAATCCTCGGCTCTATGCAAGGACGTTGGGGAGGCGAACTTTCCAAAGAAGACGCTCTCAAGCTACTAGCAGAAGGCTGTGCAGAACTCGGCGAATACGCCAAACAATTCAATGTCCCCTTTATCTATGAACATCTCAACCGATACGAAACCAACCTCTGTAATACGGTTGCCGAAAGTGCGGCGTTGCTCAACACGCTTGGCGACGATCACAACGTTGTCATCCTGGCAGATTTATTCCACATGAATATTGAAGAGGTCGATGTCGCCAGTGGCCTGCGGGACGGACAGGGGCTGATCGGTCACATTCACTTTGTGGATTCCAATCGCAAGCCTGTTGGCTTAGGCCATATGGATTTCGACGCCATTTCAGCGACGATTAAAGAGATTGGTTATGACGGATACATCAGTGCGGAAGCACTACCCTATCCTGGTGAATATGAAGCCGCTAAACAAACGATCGAATCCTACAACAAGTACTTTGGTTAAACGACTCTGCGTCAAACCTTTTAGAAAGAACAACTATGTCTGAACAATCTCTTCCCAAACCTGTGTGCTTAGGGCTCGATCCCAGCTTCGGATTCGGTGACCGAACCGGCGTAGCCACACCTGGACACGTCGCATCCATGCAACGAGCAGGAAATGGCATTCAGCCAATCTTTCCTCAACAGTCCATTCGGGAGATGGCTCGTACATCCAGAACTCCTATCGGAGTCATGAACGACGCGCTTCAGGGCATGATCGATGCAGGTTGGACCGGGATAACCGGAGCAGATGCAGACCATTTGAAAACGAAGCAAGACGTTGATGTCACGGCCGAAGTGGGATTCACTTTTTTCACCATCGACCCCTCTGATTTCGTCGATGCTGAAGCTGATGATTACGATGAGGCAACCTTACGAGAAAAACATACTGAAGTAGCTGGTGAAGTTGCCTGGGTTGGAGATTATCAAGGTAAAACCGTTACGTTACCCAACGGTACAACTATCGATCTCAATGAGGAAGCCTGCCTGAGAGCAGCCGTCAAATATGGCCGGTCACTCAATCATGCTCTGGATCTATCAAACTACATCGCAGAAGTACAGCAAGCCGCTGGTCGTGATTACGAAATCGAACTCAGTGTAGACGAAACCGAACAGCCTACCACATTGGCTGAGCACTACATCATTGCTGACCAATGCTTAAAGAATGGCATGAAGCTCGTCAGCCTTGCCCCACGTTTCATTGGCGAGTTTGAAAAGGGAGTCGACTTTATCGGTGACTTAGCGGCACTGGAAGTTTCCCTCAATGATCACGCTGAAATCGCTCGACTACTCGGCCCTTACAAACTCTCACTACACAGTGGTTCCGACAAACTCTCCATGTACGGACTACTAAGTAAAGCGACGCGCGGACTGTGGCACGTGAAGACAGCCGGAACCAGTTACCTAGAAGCCTTGCGTGTTGTCGCTCGGCATGAAAAAGGACTCTTCCGTGAAATCGTCGAGTTTTCACGTGGCCGTTACAACACCGACAAAGCGACCTACCACGTTCACGCAACATTAGAGATGGTAGCCGCTCCTTCCGAGATCGACTGTGACACCGATCTGGAACGCCAGTATTTAGAACTCTGGGATGAAGTGCCACAGGGTAAAGGCTTTACGCTTCCAGGACGGCAAATCCTACACTGTACATTTGGTAGCGTGCTCACGGATGAAAAATTCGGTCCGCTTGTCGCTGACATTTTACGTCAGCACCCAGATACCTATACAGCCGTACTAGACGACCACTTCACTCGACATCTTGAAGCGTTACAGTCCGGAATGTAATCGAAAGGAATCGAAGTACCATGTTAAAGCACCAATTGATCCATCCAAAAATCAATGAAGTTCTAGGTCGAGCGGGTCATCACTCGCGAATTCTCATTGCCGACGGGAACTACCCCTGTTCCTCCACATTGGGTCCCAACGCAGAATTGGTAAGCCTCAATCTGTCTCCCGGACTCCCCACCTGCGATCAAGTACTCAAGGCATTGCTCACAGCGATTCCTGTCGAGAAAGCCTGCACGATGATGTACGAAACGGAAGGCCCGTACGCACTTGATGGCGACCCGCCAGTGTGGGATGACTATCGAGCGTCCTTCAAGGAAGCCGGAGTCGACGTCGATCTGGAACCAATCGACAAATGGGATTTCTACCCGGAAGTCTCAACAGCCGATCATGTTCTTACGATTCAAACAGCAGATCAGCAACGCTTCGCGAATCTGTTGCTTCACATTGGCGTCCGCATGGACTAGCCGCAAGCTGCAAGCGAGCATTCTTCAATGAAAACACGACGACTTGGAAACACTGATTTAGATCTATCAGTGGTGAGCTTCGGAGCCTCTTCTTTAGGAGCGGAATTTCGCAGCGTCGATGTGAATGAAGCCCTCTCTGCTGTTCCTGCAGCCATTGATTGCGGCATGAACTTCATTGACACCTCACCTTACTACGGTCGAGGTATTGGTGAAGTTCTACTCGGAATTGCCTTAAAAGGGATCCCCCGCGATCAATATTTTCTGGGAACGAAACTGGGACGATACCATGTCAATCATTTCGATTTTTCAGCGCAGCGAGTGAAAGAAAGTGTCGACGTCAGTTTACACCGCTTAGGCACGGATCACCTCGATATTATGTTGTGCCATGATATTGAATTCGTGGACCGCCAACAGATCGTTGACGAAACCTTACCGGCATTGCGGGAAATTCAGAGGCAGGGAAAAGTTCGGTATATCGGAATCTCTGGCTACCCGATGAGTAATCTCACGTTCATTCTCGACCAAACAGATCTCGATGTCGTCCTGAGCTACAACCACTACACATTACAAAACACTATGTTCGATGACATGGTGCCGTACCTGAAGGAAAAAGGAGTTGGCATTATGAATGCGGCTCCCTTCTCTGCCAGGCTACTAACCAATGCTCCGCTGCCTGAATGGCACAAGGCGACACCATTTGTCCGCGAGACTTGTGAAAAGGCCGCCGCTCACTGTACAGCAGCAGGAGTCGATATTGCCCAGCTAGCACTACAGTTTTCCATTGCCAATGAAGAGATGACCACCTGTATTACTGGCAGTGCTAACCAGGCACGGATCAGGCAATGGGCGGAATGGGCGGAATTGCCACTGGACCAAACATTAGTCGCCGAAGTTCAGGACATTCTGAAGCCAATACACAATTGGTTCTATACCGAGGGCCGTCCTGAAAACAACGATCCACAACCTGAGACGAATTAGAGGTGAATGTGTGAGTATTAAGATCGATGCCCATCATCATTTCTGGGATTTGACTCGAACTGAATTCGATTACCGCTGGTTATCAGCACCCGGCAACGAAGCAATCTGCAAGTCGTACTTGCCGGACACACTGGCTGAGCATATCCAGCAAGTCGGAGTGGACAGAACAGTGCTCGTCCAGACTCAGCACACGCTCAAGGAAAATGATTGGGCACTCGAACTCGCAGCAAACACCGATTACATTGCCGGCGTGGTAGGCTGGGTGGACTTAGCCGTGGATGATGTTGAGGATCAGGTCCTGCGTTACAAAGAGATGGATAAGTTCGTCGGCGTACGGCACATTACTCAAGATGAGCCTGACGACAACTTCATCATTCGCGAGGATGTATTACGCGGATTGAAAGTACTCGAAAAGCACAATGTACCGTTCGATCTTTTGTTCTATGTCAAACATTTGCATCACGCCCAGCAACTTGGGGAACAGTTTGGCGAACTTCCAATGGTGATAGATCATCTTTCCAAACCGGAAATCAAAGATCAGCGACTCGATAACTGGGAAGCCAATATTCGATCGGCAGCCAGTTTCCCCAATATCATGTGTAAACTCTCCGGTATGGTAACCGAAGCGGATTGGAACAACTGGAGTCCTTCAGACTTAAAGCCCTATGTGGAAATTGTTTTAGAAGCATTCGGACCGGAACGATGTATGTTTGGTTCCGACTGGCCTGTCTGTGAATTGGCTGCGTCTTACGCCGATGTCCATCATGCTCTTACCGAAACCGTGGGAGCCCTTAGTGAGAGTGAACTAAGCGATCTTTTTGGCGGCACTGCCAATCGTTTTTATCGACTTGGGCTTTAATGCCTGAAGTTGCTAGCCATTCCTGCTCTGCCGTCACACTCCGGTCTGGCGTTGCTATTCAAGTTGTAGCCAATGGGATATACTGCCTACTTACTAATCGCCCTTTTGGACTCAATGCGACGTAATGGATTACGATCTCGGGCAATTTGAACTCTGGCAGTATCTAGTCTTCGCTGGAGTCTTCTTCACCAGCTGTTTTCTCCAGGGAGTCATTGGTTTTGGAGCTGGTGCTTTCGGGATTCCCATCCTGTACTTCTGTGACTTTCCTATTGATACGGCGATTGCTGCCATCACCATCGCCTCCATGACACAATCAGGCATTGGCGCCTGGAAACTGGCTGATTCAATCAACTGGAAATCCACGATCCGTCCGGGATTGGTGCGTATCCTCTTTATCCTGCCCGGCGTGTTAGCCTTGGACTTCCTCAACAACTACAGTGATTCGCCCGAGCAAAACAAAGAGCTCATTCAACAATCGATTGGAATCGTTTTGATCCTGATCGTATTTACCAAAGGCATGATCAAACTGGAACCTCAGGAAGACTTACCTGTGGTTTGGGAATACATTGCATTTTCGATCAGCGGCGTGATGCTCGGATTTATCGGCATGGGCGGTCCCGCTGTAGCATTATGGGTGATGTGCCAACCCTGGAATGCTAAACGGAGCCGGGGCTTCTTATTCGCCATGCTATTCTATGGCATGATCCCTCTGGCCATTCTGCTTGTCTGGAAATTTGGAGCGACTTCGACAACCGGATTGATTCTGGGCGTCCTTGGGCTTCCTGTCGTATTCCTGGGAACCAGCACTGGGATTCGTGTTGGCAATATGCTGGATCGCAAGAAGCTTCAGCGTTATGCACTGGTCGCGCTGTTCCTCATCGGCTTGAGCGCCATTCTAAAGCCACTGTTAATGGGCTAATCGACATTAGCACCAAAGCCTACAGTACTTTACTGGCCAGATCTGCCAACACAGACCGCTCGCCTTTTTCCAGCATGACATGAGCATAGATCCCCTGCCCTTTCATCCGACTTATCAGGAATGATAATCCATTAGATTCGGTATCTAAGTAGGGATGGTCAATCTGATGAATGTCTCCGGTGAGCACAATCTTCGTGCCCTCGCCCGCGCGAGTGATAATCGTCTTCATTTCGTGCGGAGTCAGGTTCTGTGCTTCGTCGACGATGAAATATACATTTTGTAAACTGCGACCACGAATATAGCTCAAAGGCGTAATCAACAATCTTTCATTTTCCAGCATACTGCGGACGTTGATCTGCCGGGGATCGGTCGTACCAAATTGATTTTGAATCACTTTGAGATTGTCGTAGAGTGGCTGCATATACGGGTCCATCTTGGCATCGATGTCTCCCGGTAGAAACCCGAGATCCCGATTCGAAAGAGGAACAATCGGCCGCCCCATCAAAACCTGCTGATAGGCTCCATTCCGCTCTAATGCAGCTGCCAATGCCAGCAATGTTTTGCCGGTACCGGCCTTTCCCACCAGCGTGACCAGTCTGATGCTGTCATCCAACAACGCCTGTAAGGCAAAAGTCTGCTCAACATTTTTGGGTTGGATTCCATAGGAAACTGGTTTGTCGACACGACAGAATGATCCAACACCTTCGTTATACGTAGCGAGCGTGCTTTTCGAGCCATGGCGAAACACGAAGAACTCATTGGCATGTAAGACGACATCATCCGGTAGCCCAAGTTTTTCAGCTTCGATCGTACCGCCATTGGCATAAAATTCATCGATCAATTCCGGAGCGGTTTCCAGAATCTGAGTGCCTCGGTACAGCTGTTCGACGTCATCCACTTTGTCCGTGGTATAGTCTTGTGCTACGACATTTAATCCACGCGCTTTCAACCTTAGATTAGTATCCTTGGTAATCAAAATCACTTTTCGATCAGGGTGATTTTGTTGTAAGAGCAATGCCGCATTGAGAATGCGATGATCCGGGCAATCCTGAAGGAAGGCTCTCCCCAACTTCTTGTTCAGTTGGTCGGTGACCAGAATCCAGAGGCGTCCTGACTGTTCCCCTAGGCTCATTCCATCTTCATTGAGCACATCATCACTGTACTCATCCACCTTCCGAAGAAACCGGCGGGCTTGCAGATTTCTGTTCTCATTCCCTTTTTTGAACTTATCAAGTTCTTCGAGAACAACCATTGGAATGACGACGTCATGTTCGTCAAAATTGAGAAAGCATTCTCCATCATGAAGAATGACGTTCGTATCCAGTACAAAGAGCTTCTTACCACCGATGGGCAGCTGGATCATCGAGACCTCCTGTCTCTCACGCTGTTGCCGATGCTCAGCAACTTCAACAACGCAATTCACTAAGTTATAGTGCCCCGCTTTGTCTTCTATCTATCGGAGAAGGATACGATCCCAAGCTCCCACAAGTCAATAACAACTGACTGCATATCGTGATAACCGCCTGAAAACCCTGATCCCAGCATTTTGAACAACAACGATCTCAGGGACATCGGTTCAACTGGCCGAGCGGACAACTCTATCTCATTAGCCGCCGATTCCTTCAGTTGCTTTAGGGGATCTGCGTCTAAGCCAAATAATGCCTGGCAGAAAACATCGGCCAGATTCCTTATATCGGTTTCCACGTTTTCCTGTAATGGACCGTATGCCTGTCCGTATTGGTTTGGAGATGCAATGTCCAGCGGCCATTGATCCTCAAGAAATTCAATCGCATGTTCAAACACTGAGCTCGGAACAAAGAGCTTAATCTCACCCTGATCGTCTATATAGATATTCTCGAGCGTCAGTCTCTTTCCCAGGGTCAGCTGAAAGCTATGAATGTGAGATAGGCTATGAGCTATCTTCGTCATGACTTCGACTGCAACTTCGGTTGGTAGAACACCTGTTGATGTCAGTAAATCGTGTAGCGAGTCTAGATCAACCAGCTCGTTGTCAGAGCAATCCAATAGGATATTAGGGTGATGCGACAAGCTTGCCTGCATATCCTCGCAAATCTGTTTTTTATCGTACGTTGAACTCTCTGGTGGTGCTAATACCATACTGGCGATTCCTTCTCGGTGAGAACACTTGTTTTCAATCGATTACTTGTAAGTAATGTACGCTTCAGATATTCAGATCTCTTGAGTGTTTAATTAGAAATTGATGAAGCTGCATACCGATCCAGATTCATGCCACACGCTGACGACGAGGTAGAATTCTTCCATGTTTGAGATAATAGACATGGGCGGCGACATTACTGGAAAAATCGACCAATAAACTGATAGCACGGGCACACTCCAGAAGATAGGTTGCTTCCACCACAGCATCCGCATCTTGTTTCACCGTCTGTTTCAAGGCGTCAAGCACTGCCGCATATTGCTTCGTTATATGTCCACGGATTTCAAAAGCATTGCAGGCACGACTCTCATCAGCTCGAATATAGGCCTCGACAGACTCCGAAACACTGTTCACTGATTGATACGCCATCTGTTCCAACTCGGTGGTCACTAAGCTATAGGACGATGAATTAAAGTGACTGGCGTTAACAGCAATCTCGACGGCCAGCTTACTGATGCTGCTCAGTTCCTGGTTGACTTTTAAAACAGCGGCGATCCTTCGCAAGTCACTCGCCACTGGTTGCTGCAATGTAAGCAGCTCGAGGCACTTGTGTTCGAGCCGAATCGCTCTCTGGTACACAAGCGGTTGCAGTTCCTGAATATCATCCAGCATAGAAACACTCTCGGATAAACTGCGTACTGCATCGGACAGCATGGATTCAATCATGGTGCAAATGACCACCAATTCGCGATGCAATTGTTCAATGGATCTATGTAATGTCACTACCTTATTCGGTCCCTTAAGTATCGATGACGATTCTTGAATCTAACTAGCTCTAATAGCAAACTTCCTGCCACTAATCCCGCATCTTTAGTATCGGGAAACAATAACAGAGTCATATTAAGGAAGGGGCAATGCTACGTGAATATCGCGTGAATGCGCGTTAACACTTTATTCACGTTTTCCTCACCTATTTCACATCCAATTAGCGTCGCATCTTCACATTTGGGGTATTTAATTGAACGAAGAAGTTGATAGACATTCCGTTCACTTATCGAACATATGTATTGAAGGAAAGCGAAAATGAAAAAATTGCTCTGTTCCGCTGTGATTCTCACAGCATTTATTACGGGCCAAACGTTTGGTCAGGGCGTTCAGGTTGATAGCAACCTGAACGATTACACTCCGGTAGCTGGTGTTGCCGGAACAATTAAGAGCGTTGGTTCGGACACCATGAATAATATGATGACTTTATGGTCGGAAGGTTTTCTAAAGTATTATCCGAACGTCCGTGTTGAGATTGAAGGAAAAGGTTCCTCGACAGCTCCTCCGGCTCTGATTTCAGGTACCTCCACTTTCGGGCCAATGAGCCGGAAAATGAAAGACGCTGAAGTTGATGCCTTTGAGAAACAATACGGTTACAAGCCAACTCAGGTCGGAACAAGCATCGACATGCTGGCTGTGTATGTCAATAAAGACAATCCAGTCAAAGGCTTGTCACTAGCACAGGTAGACGCCATCTTCTCTAGCACACGTAAGCTTGGGCTGGATGAGATCACTAACTGGGATGCAACAGGCGCTACGGGGCTAGGAGCAATTAGCCTCTATGGCCGTAACTCAGCTTCCGGGACTTACGGATATTTCAAGAAAAATGTCCTGGGTGACGGAGACTACAAAGCTTCTGTCAAAGAGCAGCCTGGTAGTGCCTCGGTTGTACAGGGTGTCGCATCTGATAAATCCGGAATTGGCTATTCTGGTATCGGCTACAAAACAGCTGATGTCCGCGCCGTTCCACTGGCTGCAGAAGAAGGTGCTGAAGCCGTACCTGCGACAGCAGAATATGCCTACTCAGGTGATTACCCACTAGCTCGTTACCTGTGGTTAAGCGTGAATTACAAGCCTGGAAGCCAGCTCGATCCACTTCGTCGTGAATTCATGAAGTATATCTTCAGTCGTCAGGGTCAGGAAGCTGTTGTTAAAGATGGTTACTTCCCTGTCAACGCTAAGGTTTCTAGCAGTGCTCTGAATGCTGTTGGCATCAAGTAAGCACCTTCTGGTTAGTAAAAGGGTAAAAGGGATTAGGTGGTCAGGCAATTTAATGAATCGCCTTGAAAAAACACCTAGTACTCGCAGGTAAAAATGGGTAGTTCCCGCGACGCGGGTGGCGGTTCTCTCTTCGGAGGGGTCGCCGCCCGTCCTTTTAGCTAACTCTAACCACGAGCCAAAAACGGGGCATCTTTCATAGTACAAACAAAAAAGGAAGCTAGAAAAGCGATTTATTCTTATGTCAACGGGAACTGGTAGCAAACGGCGTAAGACAACTCGACTGAGAGTCAAACTCTCAGATGCTCTCGCTCGGATAATTATCCGCATCGGAGGTATTGGCACCATTGGAACAGTCTCTTTAGTGGGTGTTCTGTTGGTAGTTGTCGTGGCCCCTCTCTATTTTGAGGCGTCCATCGAGCCGAAAGAATCTAATACACTGGAATCAAAAGAGATTCCTATCAAAACGGTATTCGACGAATATCGCACGATCAGCTGGTCTCTATTTGCTGACGGAAATCTTCAGGCACGTCGTACAGATACACTGGAATTACTGAGCGAACAGAACCTCACCGATGGAAAGGTGATTACCTCCAGTGTCTTCGAAATTGAAACCAATGAATTGGTCCTGGGATTGGAGGACGGGAGTGCCCTCTTGGGTTCTATTGGATTTAATACGTCTTTCCTGGATGACGACCAGATCGACGAGGAATACCTGACGTTGCAGAAGGGGCAAATTGCAACGTACGAAGAGGGTACAGTCCAAATCACTCCACAAAAACAGTTCCGCATTCAGAAATTGAGCGTGGAGTTTAGGGAGCCACTTCAATTGTCGCAGCAAGCGATAACCCTGATGGATGCCATCCTTCCACTCAACGACGGTGGAGCAGGAAAGAAGACTAAGAAACTCGTTTTTGTCGACGCTACGGGGCGGGCGCAAATTGGAAATGTCGCCGAAAATGAAAACATGTTCACTGGTGATGTCGTATTGAAGTTTGAGGGCGTTGACCTGCCACTAAGTGACAAACGAACCGTAACGCCGGATTATCTCCGTTTCTATGGTGTCGGGGACAGAGTTTATTTGATTTGGAAAGATGGGGAGATCCATCGATTTGATACCCGTAATATCAAATCGGGTATTTCGACACCCGTGGTGGAAGACTTGCTTGGGGATAATTCTCTGCACATCACTGCGTTGGAATTCGCGTTGGGAAATGCCACGCTTCTTGTAGCAGATTCCGGAGGCAACTTAAACGGGTGGTTGCAAACCCGAACCAAGAACGGCCAACCTGGCGACTATTTACAGTTGGTTCATCAACTACCTCAAAGCCAGTCTTGGGTCACCAGCCTTGGGTTATCTTCACGCAGTCGAATGATATCGGCAGGCTACGCCGACGGCACTCTCAAAGTATTTCACGTGACCACCGATCAGGAAATATTCGCTACTCAGATTGGTTCCGAACGGGAAATTTTAAAGACCTTTATTACTCCCAAGGAAGACGGATTGGTTGCCATCACTAAAGATTCATTGTGGCATGCAGACTTTGATCCTAAACACCCCGAAGCTTCAATGTCCTCTTTATTCGGTCCTGTTTGGTATGAAGGATACGACGAACCGAGACACATTTGGCAGTCTTCATTTGCCAGTGCTGCACCGGAAGTAAAACTGGGGTTGCGACCGTTAATTTTCGGAACATTGAAGGCAACATTTTACACAATGCTCTTTGGAACACCGATCGCGTTACTTGGCGCAATTTACACCAGTGAATTCCTCAGTCGCCGGTCAAAGTCGATCATTAAGCCGAGCGTCGAAATGATGGCCAGTCTTCCCAGTGTGGTGTTGGGATTTTTGGCTGGATTGGTTCTGGCTCCGTTTGTTGAATATGTCATTCCTCAAATGCTAACCTGTGTCTTTCTAGTACCTGCCGTGTTTGTGTTTGGAGGCCACCTTTGGCAATTAATTCCCAGGGATTTACAGTTGCGGTACTCCCAGGTGCGATTTTGGCTAATGGTCATTACGATTCCTGTTTCCATGCTTATTGCCTACCTGCTAGGCCCAGCTATCGAGGAATTGCTGTTTAGTGGAGACATCCGCACCTGGCTCGAGGATCACAACCAGGGCAATGGTATAGGTGCCTGGATGATTCTGTGGCTACCCTTGAGTATTGTCATTGTGGGAGCGCTGGTCGTGACATTTGTGAGCCCACGAGTGAGAGCGGGTGCTCACAAACATACCCGTTTTAAATTCGCGGTAATGGCCTTGGTTAGATTCTTATTAGCCTCAGCTTGTGTCGTTCTGTTCGCCTGGGGAATCTCATTCCTGCTAAATAGTATGGGATGGGATCCACGAGGTAGTTACATTGATAAATACGATCAACGGAATGCATTCGTGGTGGGTTTCGTAATGGGTTTTGCCGTCATTCCCATTATCTATACCATCGCCGAGGATGCCCTCTCGACAGTCCCAAATCATCTACGAAGTGGATCCTATGGGACCGGGGCAACCACTTGGCAAACGTCTGTCCGAATTGTGATTCCAACGGCTATGAGTGGCCTCTTTTCTGCTGTCATGGTGGGACTTGGACGAGCGGTGGGTGAGACGATGATCGTCCTGATGGCAGGTGGTAATACATCCGTCGAAGACTGGAATATGTTCAACGGATTCAGAACGCTTTCCGCCAACATTGCGGTGGAATTACCGGAAGCAGTACGCAATAGCACGCACTATCGTACGCTATTTTTAGCAGCGCTCACGCTGTTCTTACTTACCTTTGTCGTTAACACCGTTGCGGAACTTGTTCGACTTCGATTCAGAAAGAGAGCATACCAATTATGAGTAAGAAAAAACGAAGAGGTGGTTCTCGACTAAGCCGCCCTGGGATGTCAATGATGGCTCAGGGGGAACCAATGGTCTGGTTTACCGGCGGAGCGTTAGCGATTTCACTGGTCATGATTGTCGGTTTACTTTGCTGGATCATCTATAACGGCAGTATCACATTTTGGCCTGTTCCGATCTCCAAGGTTCAGCTTAACGACGGTCAATACGTAATGGGTGAGATCGTGTCTGAAGAGGACTACTTTCTTAGACAGAACATGCTTACAACCATTTCGCCGGCGGATGAGGATATTGTCAAAGAGCTTTTGGGGGCACAAGAGCGTACCAATGTTCACCGACGTCAGTTCCGAACCGGGAATTTTGATATCACCAATGAACACTTTCGGTGGGTAAGCGCATTTGAATTCGAAGAAAATACTGAAGTACAACCGGAATGGGCATTAACTGTCGAACGCATCGAGTGGGGACGATTTTATGGCGAACCAGTTCGTTACGCCGTGGAAACCCAAAGAGACGTTCCGGACCAAGAGAAGCTATACGCAGACCTAATCCTCTTTTTGCAAAACCAATTTCGCTGGCAGATTTCTGACGAACAGAAAGTGGTTATTAACAATCATTTACCGGCTTTAGTGGAAACACATCAAGCCTTACGAGCGGCCAATATTGCCAAATTCCTCGAGGCAAATACAAAAACGCAAGAAAACGAATCCATTGAGATTGCCACCGGATTTTCAACCGTCTCACTGGAGGAATACCAACCAGACCCCACTCAGGATGTCAAAGGGCTTAAACATGTTTGGACGGGCGCGGAGACAGTATGGCAGAAATTCCAAGGCGAACATGATAATGCTCGCCAGCGTTACCTCGATCGTCGCGTTCTGGAAAAACATGATATTGGTGCCGTCAATCACCGCATGGAAAGGGGACGTCTCAATGTGCGACAAGCTGAATTGGATTTTGATCTTCGCGTGCTGGATGATGCGATTGCCAAACGCGAAAACCTTCGTACGATTGAAGCGATCGAACTTGAAAAGAACGCAACACTCACCACGATTCAACATAGCCTAAAGATCATACCAACGGATTTACAGCGTGTGGTAGAGCAGCTAACCGGTCCTGTGAATGAATACTATGCAGGCCAGGCGGCGGCCTATGAGTCCACCATCGCGGACATTGATGCGAAACTACAGGCTTGTCCAGACCCTGTCCAACAGATCATCGCGGACTACCTCGTAATTCAAGAAGAGGCGGATAAGGCAACTGCGGACATCCAGAAGGAAATTGATAAGTCCAAGGCTGAAAATCACAAATACAAACTGACTTTGGCCACGGCTCAGGGAGTTGAAAAAGAGCTGGCTGTCGATGAAATCGTCCGAGCCTATCCTGCCAACCAACTCACCACCGGCGACAAATGGGAGATCTATCTGGAGCGATGGGGAGAATTCTTAGTGGACGATCCACGTGAGGCCAATAGTGAAGGCGGTGTTTTCCCAGCAATCTGGGGAACGGTCACGATGACACTCATTATGTGTCTGGTCGTTGCACCCTTCGGCGTGCTTGCGGCGCTGTACTTACGGGAATATGCCAAAGACGGTGTGATCGTCAGTATCATTCGTATTGCTATTAATATTCTTGCAGGGGTCCCCAGCATTGTCTTTGGAGTCTTTGGATTAGGATTCTTCTGTTACATCTTCGGAGCCTATACCGATGGTGGCCCAAAAGCGATTAATGTCACTCCGTTTAGCTCGAGTACTTGGATTATGGGACTACTAATAACACTGGCACTGATCGTCACAGCAGTCCTCTGCAACGTTTGGTTAGTCAAACGCAAAAAAAATGTACGAGTTGCTCACAAAGCCTGGCTCTACTCCATCCCCGCCATTCTTTGGTGTGCTGCCCTTGCCATTGCTGTGGTTCTCATGGTGAAAATCCCATTTTTCAATGGATTCTTTGAAGCCTCGTTGCCAAATCCCACATTTGGCAAAGGGGGGTTACTATGGGCTTCGTTAACATTAGCATTACTTACCTTGCCGGTGGTTATCGTAGCCACCGAAGAAGCATTATCTGCCGTTCCAAACTCATTACGAGAAGGCTCGTTTGCGACGGGCGCCAGTAAGTGGCAAACTATTCGTCGCGTAGTGTTACCACACGCAACTCCAGGGATTATGACTGGGATGGTACTGGCGATGGCCCGGGGAGCTGGAGAAGTTGCTCCTCTGATGCTTGTGGGTGCAGTCAAGCTCGCACCAGAGTTACCCGTGGATATGGTGGCACCATTTGTGCACCTGGAACGGAGCTTTATGCATCTAGGATTTCACATTTATGACCTTGGATTTCAAAGTCAAAACTCAGAAGCAGCACAACCGATGGTGTACACCACCACACTGCTTCTGGTGGGTATTATTTTCGTCCTCAATATCGCAGCAATCCTGTTGAGAAACAGATTGCGAAAACGATTTGCTGTTGGGCATTTTTAATCGCTCAGGAATTACTAATTCAAATAAGGACTCGTCGCGGAAATGTCTACGGATTCAAAAAACATGAATACTACTACTGAGAACGGACTTCCTACCATCCTGCCTGATCTTTCAGCACATCAAACGGAAGGGGATGTTGATCGTTTACGTTTAATCGAAAATGGGCAAGTCATCCCAGCTGTCATCCATGAGGATATTAATGACGAGGATATCATCCTTGAGATCAACAAACTTAATCTCTGGTATGGCAACGCCCAGGCGTTATACGACATCACTTTTGAAGTTCCCCGAGGGAAGGTAACTTCTCTGATTGGGCCGTCCGGCTGTGGTAAATCGACTATGCTCCGCTGCGTCAACCGAATCAACGACTTGATTGATTCGGTACGTATCGAAGGCGATATGATCATTGACGGAGACTCCATTTTTGCTCCCGGCGTGGATGTCATTGAACTTCGAAAACGAATGGGGATGGTATTCCAAAAGCCAAATCCCTTTCCAATGAGCATTTATGAAAATGTCGTCTATCCCCTAAGGATCGATGGCGTGCGAGACAGGGCCGAATTAGACGAAGTCTGCGAACGTAGCCTAAGGGGGGCCGCGTTATGGGACGAAGTGAAAGATCGGCTTCGTGAAAGTGGCTTAAGTCTTTCCGGTGGTCAGCAACAGCGACTCTGCATTGCCCGAGCGATCGCCAGTGACCCGGAAATGCTGTTACTCGACGAACCTTGCTCGGCATTGGATCCTGTCGCCACCGCGAAAATTGAAGAATTGATCCAGAATCTGTCCGGTGACTATTCAATTTTGATCGTGACTCACAATATGCAACAGGCATCACGCCTGAGTGATTACACCGCTTTTATGTATCTCGGGAACCTGATTGAATTTGGTCCCACCTATAAAATCTTTAGCAAACCAGAAACCAAGGAAACTGAAGATTATGTGACTGGCCGTTTCGGCTAGTTCTTTTTACCGGGACTGTTTATCAATCTTCACCAATTCAATCGGAACCAAAGATACAGCGAAGCACACAACACGTGGGAACTTTTTACAACAACCAAACTCAATCTATTGCGTGTTATAGGAGAGTACCTAAATGCAACATCAACAAAAACTGGGTATGATTACCCTTTGCACTATCCTGCTGGTACCAGCATTGATCGTGCAAGCTCAACTCCCTCATCGTTATGCCGTGGAAGGCGAAGCATTGTGGGATCTCATTGGACCTACTTATAAATCCTGGAAAGTTACCGACAGAAGTCCAATTGGACTTCCCGGTCCCACTGCCCAAAATGGACACGTGCGATACGTAAATCGAGTGGCCAACCGGAGCGGCGATTTGCCACTTTACGGCAGTATCATTGTGACTGAGCATTATGCCGGTGACGAACAAAAGTCGCTTAACGCGGTGACCATCGCCCATCGAGTTCATAAGGACTACGATAGCAATAACCAAAATTGGTACTGGGCCCACTACTCGGCCGATGGCAAACTCATTGCCAGCTCGAGAACATCTGGTCCTTTTGATAAAGGTGACTTCCTCACCTTTGAAGAAGATGGACGTCTATGGGTTTTTCATATTCAGGATCCAGCTTTGGCGGACTACATCAGCAAAGGCGAACTTGCCAAGCATGTTATTCGCCCCGGAATTGGTCCTCGAGGGATGACCCTAAAATCCAGCGACTACGATACCATCAACGAATTTATTTCACTCAAAGATGGATTCACCACTTCGCTTGAAGATGGACGCCTCTGGGTTTTTAAGACCGATAGTGACGAGCTGGCCAGCTTTCAAGAGCATGGCGAGCCAGCCAAATGCGTAGTCCGACCGGCTGCAGGGCCTGGTGGATTGACAATCAAGTCATCTGATGCTGACGTGATTGAGCAATACATCAATGCGAAGTCTGGATTTGAAATCCGCATGTCTGAAGGTCGTATGTGGGTGTTTACAGCAGGTGATCCCGCCATTGAAGAATATGACCATCAGGGTGAACTTGCCAAGCACGTCATTCGTCCTGGAATCGGGCCTGGAGGTATGACCCTCAAGAGTAATGAATCCGATACCATTACAAACTATTTGGTCCAACAGGAAGGATTTTCCGTCACGATTGAAGACGGCCGCCTATGGGTTTTTGCCACAGGCAGTGATGCCCATCAGAGTTTTCTAGAGCACGGTGAACCTGCTAAATGCGTGGTTTTTCCAGCTGCTGGTCCTGTGGGAATGACCGTCAAAGGTGCAGATCGCGAGGTTATAAACGCCTATTTACGTGGCACCTAAACCGATAAAGACGCTAAAATAGTGAATCTGAGAGCCCTAACCTGAGGTAAGCAAAACCTCGGGTTGGGGTTTTTTTGAGGCCTCAACTCATACACTAGCCCCAATAGATATCCCATTCTTAATACTTTCTTAACATTTATTTGGCCATTGGTTCATACTCCGCACCTACATTCAGGGAGATATTACTTCTAACAGAGACTTTTTTCATATTAGCGAGAACTAAGCAATGAAACTGACCGTTAAGGCAAGCGTCATCTTTACGCTGTTAACCACTCTTATCCTCGGCGGATGCGGATCCAAGGACGATGGAGGGGGTCAAAGCGGAGCTGAAACTTCTTCAGCTGACAAAACCATTCAGGTTGAGGGTTCAGATACGATGGTCAATTTGGCCCAGGCATGGTCTGAAAAATATCAGGCCGACAATGCTGATGTCACGATTGAAGTTTCCGGTGGTGGCTCGGGTGTTGGTATTTCCAGTCTGATTCAAGGACTGGCAGACATGGCAAACGCCAGTCGAAAAATGAAAGACAAAGAAAAGGCTCGTGCTGAAAGTGAACTTGGCGTTGCTCCTGTCGAGTACGTCGTTGGTCAGGATGCACTGGCAGTCTATGTTCACAAAGACAATCCACTGGAAGAAATTACTCTTTCACAACTCGAGTCCATCTATGCGGATGGTGGAACGATTTCTAAGTGGAGTGAATTGGGTATTGAGATTCCTGGCGGTTCAGATGAAATCGTACGCGTAAGTCGCCAAAACAACTCAGGTACCTACGCTTACTTCCGTGAAGCAGTCCTAAAAGACAACGACTTCAAACTAGGATCCATCGACCTGTCCGGATCATCCGACGTGGTTTCCATGGTGGAAAAAACTGCTTCGGCCATTGGATATTCCGGAATGGGATATGCCACCGACAACGTCAAAATGTTGAAAATCAAGTCAACCGATGGCGGAGATGCCGTGGCTCCAACCGCTGACAATGTAATCAACGGTACCTATCCAATTGCACGTCCGCTGATGATTTACACAGCAGGCGAACCGAATGACACTCTGCAAACCTACTTGGATTGGATTCTGGGTGAAAACGGTCAGGCTATCGTTAGTGAAATGGGCTACGTCCCCGTCAAATAAGACTGGGACCTAGTCTCTCTCCAAACTCCCTAACAGGACGACGTATTTATGTCAGAATCATCGCCAACAACCGGCCAGGGATTTTCCCTGCGTCGGGGAATTGAAAAGGTGATTGACTTTACAGAACCTGCAGTGGTGGGACTCATCCATCTCTGCGGTTGGAGTGCCATTATTTTTGTAATGGCAATCTTCTTCTTTGTTTTCAAAGAGAGTCTCCCTGCCATTACCGGGTTGGAAGAAGGTGCTGTTCACGGTGAAGTGGAACAACTGGATCTGGTGGAATTCACCACCAGTCCCAAGTGGATTCCTGAATCTGCCAAAAAGCCCACCTTTGGTATTCTCGCATTAATGGTAGGAACACTGTCGGTCACCATTTTATCTATGGTCATTGCCGTTCCGTTAGGACTGGGGGCAGCCGTCTATGTATCTGAATTCGCCAAAGGCAAACCGCGGGAAATACTCAAGGTCTTGATTGAGCTATTAGCCGCCATTCCTTCGGTGGTTTGGGGATTCATCGGCTTAGTCGTCTTAAATCCCATGCTCGTTGATATGACCGGCGAGCCAGTGGGGCTCAACATTCTTAATGCAGGTATCGTCCTGGCATTGATGAGTGTGCCGATTATCGTTTCTGTTTCGGAAGACGCTTTGCGAGCTGTTCCGGATTCTTTTCGCGAGGCTGGAATTGCATTAGGTGCCAACCGTTGGGAAATGGTCTATAAGGTCCTCTTCCCAGCAGCGAAAAATGGTCTACTGGCCGCAGTCCTGCTAGGTATTGGCCGCGGTATCGGGGAAACCATGGCCGTTCTGATGTGTACCGGCCACTCGGTCATGATGCCAACAAGTATCTTTGACCCGGTTCGTACATTAACTGCCACCATCGCGGCAGAACTTGGCGAGGCGGTACGCGGAGACATGCACTATCACACGCTATTCCTGATTGGTGTGGTGCTGTTTGTCTTTGCCTTCATCATCAATCTGACAGCAGATCTGATTGTGAAAGGAATCAAGGTGCAAGGAAATGAGTAACGAACTAAACAACCCGTTTGCCGCCACCGACCAGGAACGTCAAGCTCGGGAAAAAGAGAAGTTCATCAAGCTATCGACTCAGCTAATTACCTGGTTACTGGTTATTCCGGTCGTGGCCATTATCGTCTTTCTGGTTTATAAATCCTGGCCAGCTCTTTCGGTTGAGTTTATCACCGAAAACCCAAAAGTTCGAATGACCGCCGGCGGTATCTGGGCTCCTCTGATTGGTACTTTCTTCCTGGTACTCGTCTCGTTGATTATTGCAGCTCCGATTGGAATTCTGGCGGGTGTGTACCTCAACGAATTTGCTAGGGATAACTGGCTGACTCGCTTCATCAATCTGGCGGTGGTCAATCTGGCAGGCGTACCAAGTATCGTGCATGGTTTGTTCGGCTTGGGAGCCTTCGTGTATTTCCTTGGTATGGATCGATGTCTGTTAGCCGCATCCTGTACAGTTGCGGTCATGACACTGCCTGTGATTATTACCAGTACCAAAGAAGCGTTGGCCTCTGTGCCTATGGCATTCCGCGTGGCGTGCTGGAACATGGGAGCGACTAAATGGCAGACCATTCGTACGATCGTCCTGCCTAACTCCATCAGCGGAATATTGACCGGTGTTATTCTTCAGGTGGCAAGAGCGGCAGGAGAAACCGCCCCGATTCTCTTTACCGGAGCGATGATTTCCTCTCGTGTTGCAGACTCAGGCTGGGATGCCTGGGTTCCCTACGGTTTAGAAGATCGTTTCATGGCACTTTCCTACCATCTGTACATTATCTCCACTCAGTGGCAGAACGTTCCTGAATCGTTCAAGTTTGGTACAGCTGCCGTGATGATTGGATTAGTGATTGCTGTGAACAGCATTTCCATTGGTTTCCGCATTTACTTACGTTCAAGAAAGAAGTGGTAGTAATATGAATTACCAAGTTGAATTTCATGACGTAAATGTCTCTTACGGATCCGATATTGCACTCCGGAATATCAATTTGCAGATCCCCAAGAACGAAATCTTTGGAATCATTGGTCCTGCCAACGCTGGTAAGACAACATTCCTCAAGGCCATTAATCGGACCTTAGAGTTCATTCACAATGCCAAGACGGAGGGTGACATCCTATTTGATGGCACCAATGTTAAGACGATCCGCAATGTATATGAATTGCGACGTAAGGTCGGAGTCGTTTTCCCATTGCCGGTTGGACTCCCAATGTCCATCTTTGAAAACGTGGCCTACGCTCCACGTCGTTCGGGCATTCATGATAAGCAAGAACTGGAAGAACTTGTTGAACGCTGCCTTCAGCAAGCCATGTTATGGGACGAAGTTAAAGACCGCCTCCACATGCTTGGGACGAAACTATCCGGGGGACAACAGCAACGACTCACGATCGCCCGAGCCCTATCACACTCGCCTGATGTTCTGTGTCTGGATGAATTCTCGATTGCGATCGACCCAGTCACGACGATGAAAATTGAAGACGTTCTTTCTGAATTAAAAGATGAAATGACGATCATTCTAGTGACCAATCTTGTCCAGCAAGCTCGTCGACTGGCAGATCAAACCGCGTTTTTCAATAAGTCAGAATTAGTGGAATATGGCCCCACTGAGAAGCTTTTCACTTCACCAGATAACCAACTTACCTACGACTATGTCACGGGAGACTTTGGATAATGTCTACAGTAGCACCACAACTCGTTACCAGTGAATTCACTCCACCTGAAGCAAGTCACGTCGAAGACTATAGCATTCGCACCAATGACCTCAGTCTTTGGTACGGTGATTTCCAAGCTTTGATGGATGTCTCCGTGAATATCAAGAAGGGGATTATCACCGGATTGATTGGTCCTTCCGGATGTGGAAAGACCACTTTACTTCGATGCTTCAACCGAATTAATGAGCGATACGGCAATGTAACAACAACTGGTGACATTGAGATCCTGGACAAGAACATCTACGACGAAGATGTTTCAGTGCGGCAACTGCGACGTAGTGTAGGCATGGTCTTCCAGCGTCCCAACCCGTTGCCGATTTCGATCTACGATAACGTGCTTTTCGGAATGGGGATCCACGACGCCTTTAAGTCGCTTCCCAAGAGTGAACGTAATGACATTGTCGAAAACGCGTTACGTGAAGTGGATTTGTGGAACACGGTAAAAGATCGACTCAAGTCACGGGCGACAACACTGACTCTGGAACAACAGCAAAAACTCTGTATCGCTCGTCTGCTTCCTTTGAAACCGGATATCATCCTGATGGATGAACCCTGTAGCGCTTTAGACGCTGAAGGAATCGAAAAGGTAGAGAACCTCATCGAATCCTTACGCGACGAATACACGGTCGTCATTGTTACTCACAATATGGCTCAGGCTCGACGCGCCACCGATGAGTGCATCTTCATGTTGCTTGGTGAAATCATTGAACACACCAAAACATCTGAAATGTTCTTGAATCCACAACATGAAAAAACGGAAATGTACATTCAGGGACGTTACGGGTAATGCGTCGATTCGATCAGGAATTATCGGAACTCCACCACCAGCTTATCGAGATGGGTACGCTGGCCGAGTCGATGGTAACGACTGCCGTCAAGGCGCTCGAAGACCTCACGCTCGATGTCGGTGAAGCATTGCAAACATCCGAAGACATGCTGGATGAAATGCAAAACGTGATCGACAAGGAAGTCGTACGAATCCTGACCGTCTACTCGCCTGTCGCCACCGATCTGCGATACGT
>CALKCC010000058.1 GCA_938082855.1 uncultured Pirellulaceae bacterium
TCCAGAATGAACGAATCGATAGGGTTCTCAGGCCAGGCAGACTCGAGGTGTGGGATCGTCACATCGCGTAGTGGCCGAAATGACCAGTGAGATTCCTCCTGTTGACCGCTGGCCGCCTCGTTCATGAAAAGGAGCACGTAGCCCAGCAAAGCGAAGCAACGCAATAGCTGAGTCTTCATCGTGAGTACCTTTATGAATCGCAAGCGGCTGGAACCTTGCCAGGCTTTGTTAATCAACAGCATTTTGTTTTTCGACAACCAATTTCGTACTACATAGAGTATTTGTGCGTGCCAAGTCTCATCATTTTCACCTAGTGCAAATGTACAGGCATGAGCATGATTGAATCACTTAGTGTTGCAGCGTGCTTTCGCTGGGACACTCGTAGCGTTAGCAGATTTTACTATAGATTCAGATGGTTGGCGAATTACGCATTCCAGCTAACCGAGCACTCCGTGAGGGGATTCGTGCCTCCTCTGACCGGTCGGCAAAGAAGTGACTCTTATTTAGCAAAGCACCGAAGATTCGCTATGATGGCACGGATGGTTACCACCTTAGGTAAGCCGACATACAAAGGAATCAAAATGAAATCGCTGGCTCTGCTTTCACTACTATTGGCACCGCTATCATTGTCCGCTCAGCAAAACACCAAGCTTGTTAGTAGGACGATTGCGGAGTCCAATTCGTTGCCAGCGGAGCAGGCCAACGAATCTTGGAGGCAGCCCTTTGCACCGGATGACGATACAGTCGTGCTATATCATTTCGACGAAGGTGAAGGCAATGAAACGCATGATGCTCTGGGAGACGACTCGCTCACACTGCGTGCAAACAAACGAGGCCTGTGGGGACAACATGAAGGGTTTGGCTCGACAGCGAAATTTGAACGTAAAGATGACGACCCGAACCTACTAATAGGTCCAGTAAACCATGACAAATTGCATCTGCGTGGTTGCACAGAGGCATGGACAATTGAGGCATGGGTTAAGTACGAAGGCCCAGGCGGTTTGGATACCGGAAGGACAGCACTCAACATCTGCGGGACTGACGAAGAAGGGTTTTCTCTTCCCAGTGGAAAGCGCGGAGGCTGGAGTTTTGGGCTTCATAGCAAGTCCGGTGTTGGTGATCTCAAAAGAGGCATCACCCACTTCGCAAGGTTCATGGGGTCGCCGCGAGGTAAGGATCCCAATCATGATACCAGTGGCATCTTGCTTCCTTACGCGTCCGGCGGTCATATCGACGCCCAACCAGCCACCATTACAGACCACGAGTGGCATCATGTTGCGTGGCAGTTTAGATACGCCGACCAAACCAACTTTTTCTTCCTCGACGGAAAGCTGACTCGAAAAGTACAGCTGCCTGTAAAAGATGAAAACCGAATCATTGAGAACAATGCCGTTGACGTTGGCATCCCGTTTATGGTTGGTGGATTTCAACATTCGCAAGACCCACCTTATTTCCTGAGATGGGGTACGTTTGAAGGTCAAATCGATGAACTTCGAATCTCGAAGGTAATGCGGTATCCCGTTGCTGAGTCATTGAGCATTCTTAAGCAAACATTGCCAGATGCGGGGTTCAAGGTGCCTTACAGTGTTGATTTAGGAACGGATGAATCCGAAGGCCTCGTCACATGGAAATTGGTTGCTGGGCAATTGCCCGAAGGATTAAAGCTGGATATTTCTCGAGGCCGAATCCACGGCACACCTACTGAATACACACCACCTGCCAAGTTCACTCTTGAGGCACAGGACGAAGCCGGCAACAGCGACTCACATCAGTTTGAGCTCGCTATTGCCCGAGGCGAACTAGAAACAGAATCTCTACCACCGTCATTTGTCGGCGTAGCTTATCATGCCGACTTAAACACAAGTCATCTCGCCGCCCCACTTAAATGGGAGATCGTCAAAGGTAAATTACCCCAAGGGATAAAACTATCGGTAGATACGGAGCCTAATTCGACAGACTCTAAAGCGACTTTAAGCGGCACTCCAAGCAAGCAAGGCTGGACTGAACTCACAATTCAAGTCACCGACTCCAATGGAACGGTTAAGCAGTGTGATCTCGTACTGAAGGTACTCCCACAAGAGTTACTCCAAATCATGGCGGACAAGCATACTGTCGCGTTGTTTGACTGGCAGGGTCCTGACGGCAAACTGATTCCGGATCGCATCGGGGAACAATCCCACACGTTGACCTGGACGAATATTGGTGGCGACCGGCGTGTGAGTTGGCCTGGTCGCGAACAGAACTTTCCACAGTTTACTGGTCATGGCGAGCATGGTTTTGCCAGCGAAGGCAAAGGACTTCCCAAGCTAGACTTCAAAACATGTGATAAAGCCTGGACATTAGAAGCATGGATTCGTCGTGGCGGGCCAATGCAGGCATTTGGCGGAACGGTCAAGGGAAAGCAAAATCCATTTCATTTCGGTCACATTTGCGGGTCATACGACCTTAGCAAAAGAGGCGTCTGGGAACTGTATTTATCTGATATCAAATCAGAGGACGGGAGTATGGCACCCGGCATACACTTTTTCGGCGACAAAGAAGAACTGGCGTTAAGGGATCTACATCCATGGCACCGACCGGATGGGATTGTGGGTGAACGATCTCAGGCGGGAATCCGGGATACGGAGTGGCATCATGTTGCTTGGCAGTATAACTACCAACAGGATCTGCACGAGTTGTATTTAGATGGACGACTGATTTGGAAGATGAACAGTCCGGATGGTCGGAAGCTGGTGAACAACCGAGTGCACGATGCTCAGTTTAGTGTAAGCACGCGGCTCACAGGATATTCCAGATATGGTGGTGCGTTTAATTACCTTGGCGAAGGCAACTTCTTTGGACAAATCGGTGAAATACGAATTTCCAACATCCGTCGTTACGGACAATAAAGCTGGCGCTGAGCAATCCAAACTGCCTCAAACGC
>CALKCC010000059.1 GCA_938082855.1 uncultured Pirellulaceae bacterium
TGGTAGCAGCTCCGGGACAATCTTTATACGTCTATAAAGATGTAGAACAACTGGCGATTGCTGTTGTCGACGAACTTCCCTACAGCCTGGAAATCGTCCAGCCTAAAGTGCCGATTGTCCAAAGTGGCGAAATGGCTCTTAAAGTATTAATCCACCGTAAAGAAGGATTCAACGAAGCCATCACGCTACAGTTCCCATTCCGACCACCAGGGATTGGAACTCGCTCGACCGTCGTTGTACCAGCAGGAGCCACCGAAGCGGTTTACCCGCTCAATGCCGCTGGTAACGCTCAGGTCCGTGAATGGCCGATCTACGTGCTTGGCTCCGCCAACGTTAATGGAACCGCTTGGGTGTCAAGCCAGATGGCAACACTCTCTGTAGCTGCCCCTTACGTTTCCTTTGCCTTGGAACGAGCAGCCTGTGAGCAGGGTCAGGAAACTCAGCTTTACGGAAAGATCACTCACACCACAGCCTTTGAAGGTAATGCTCAGATTGAATTGCTTGGACTTCCGAACTTGGTAACCACTACCAACTTGGAATTCAACAAAGAGACCGAGGACTTTACCTTCAACATTCAGACCGATAAAACCAGCCCTGCTGGAAAACACACTAATGTGTTCTGTCGAATTACGATTACCGAAAATGGAGAGCCGATTGTCTTCCGAACTGCAGCTACGGTACTGCAAATCGACAAGCCACTCCCACCTCCACCGAATGCTCCTCCGAAACCTAAACCGATGCCTGTCGCTCAGGCCGCACCAAAGCCGATGCCAGCACCGATGCCGATGGCCAAGCCATTAAGCCGGTTGGAGAAACTTCGTTTGGCTGCTAAACAGCGAGCCGAAGGCGCAACCCCCAGTGGTTCGGAAGAAGAATAATCAACCAACTAACCTTTGTATTAACGTATCAACCGATTGATATTCGTACATTTTGAAATTCAGGTTTTGTAACACAATGACTGCTACAAAAAACACCCTACGCTCTTTAGCTTTATTCGCTTTCGTTCTGATGACTGCTGTCACATCTGCAGCGGAGTTGGTCGAGATCAATGTCTATCCACAGAATATTGATTTAACTAATTCTCGAGACCGACAACGTCTCATCGTGCAGGCTCGGTATGCAGACGGAATCACCGAAGACGTTACCGAACAGGCAACGATTACCAACGGGAATGCTGAAGTCCTCCGCCAGGACGGATATCTGTTCTACCCACAAGGTAACGGGGAAACGATGGTCAACGTTGAGTTTCAGGGGAAGGCGTTGCAGGTTGCCGCCAAAGTTCAGAATTTCGATGTAACACCTCCTGTCAGTTTTACGCTGGATGTCATGCCGATCTTTATGAAAGCAAACTGTAATACAGGAAGTTGCCACGGTGCAGCTCGTGGGAAAGACGGATTCCTGCTGTCACTCTATGGATTCAATCCTAACGGCGACTATAACAACATCACCCGTGACTTCAGCTCTCGACGAATCAACCTCGCCTTTCCGGAAGACAGCCTGCTAATGACCAAGGGTGCGGGTGTCGTTCCACATACTGGTGGAACACGATTCCGTAAGGGAGATGAATTATACGAAACGGTTCACGAATGGCTACGAGATGGAGCTGTCATGGATCAGGGCGAAATCCCAACTGTCACGAAAGTGGATATTTACCCTAAGGGAGCTGTTCTCAATGGTGAAGGAGCTCAGCAAAAAATCTCAGTTCGTGCCTATTATTCAGACGGTACAGACCGCGACGTAACGCATCTGGCTTACTTTAGCTCGAACAATGATAACTCCGCCATCGTCGAACAGGACGGAATTGTCACCGCCCAAAACCGTGGTGAAGCATTTATCATGGCTCGCTTCGACACACATACAGTCGGTACGCACTTTATTGTGTTACCGAAAAACCTGGAGTTCAGCTGGAATGAACTTCCGGAAAACAATTACATCGATACGCACATGCACAACAAGTTCAAGAACTTGCGTATCATCCCATCGGAACTTTGTACTGACGAAGAATTTATTCGTCGAGTCTCCCTCGATGTAACCGGACGCCTGCCAACGGTCGACGAATACAACGCGTTCCTGGCTGATACAGACCCCAAGAAACGAGACAAGCTAGTCGATGAACTGCTGACTCGTAAGGAATTCGTTGAAATCTGGGTGATGAAATGGGCGGAACTGCTGACCATTCGAACCACGAACCAGATCAGCTACAAATCCATGCTGCTGTATTACACCTGGCTTCAGGAACGAATTGCAAACAATGTTCCGATGAATGTCATGGTCCAGGAATTGCTCGGAAGCAACGGTGGTACCTTTGCCAACGCAGCGACAAATTACTACCAGAATGAAACCAATACACTGAAAGTCGCTGAAAACGTGGCTCAGGTCTTCATGGGTATGAGAATTCAATGTGCTCAATGTCACAACCATCCATTCGACCGCTGGACAATGGACGATTATTACAGCTTTGCTGCGTTCTTCTCCCAAATCGGTCGTAAGCGTGGTGAAGACCCTCGCGAAATTATCGTCTTCAACAGCAACTCGGGCGAAGTCCGTCACCCTGTTGGAAATCGAGTCATGGCACCTAAGTTCCTGGGCGGTGACACACCTGATCTGACCGGAAAGGATCGTCGTCAAGTCATGGCCAACTGGCTTGCTTCCGACGAGAACCCATTCTTTGCTCAGAATCTCTCGAACATGATTTGGGCTCACTTCTTCGGTAAAGGAATTATCCAGGAAGTCGACGACGTCCGAATCAGTAACCCTCCTGTCAACAAGGAATTGTTAGATGCGTTGGCTACCAACCTCACCGAATACAACTACGACTTCAAGAAACTAGTTCGTGACATTTGTACTTCGCGTACTTATCAACTGAGTACAAAGACCAATGAAACCAACGAAAAGGACACCACCAACTTCTCGCATGCAACACTGCGTCGAATGCGAGCGGAAGTCCTGCTGGATTCGATTACTCAGGTGACGACAACCAGTAATAAATTCCCAGGGTTACCTAGCGGAGCTCGGGCAGTGCAGATTGCCAACGGGAACACGAGTACCTACTTCCTAACCACGTTTGGCCGAGCCAAGCGAGAAACGGTTTGCTCCTGTGAAGTCAAAATGGAACCCAACCTGTCTCAGGCTCTCCATATGCTTAACGGAGATACCGTCAACGCCAAGATCGCTCAAGGTGGCCTGGTTGCCACCCGAATTGGCGAAGAAGTACCGCACGCGAAGATTATCGAAGAGATTTACATTCGATGTCTGACACGTAAACCAACCGAGAAGGAACTCACCAACTTAATGGAGTTGGTCTCTCAGGAAGAGAACAAGCAACAGGCTCTGGAAGATGTCTTCTGGGCATTGTTGAATTCGCGAGAATTCGTATTTAATCACTAAACCGGTTCGCCATTTAGGCTCAAACCGAAAGAATAATACCCGTTTGGATTCTGGCAAAACAGAATTCAGGCTACCGGCTGATGTCTTTTTGCGCCATCGCCGAACCAACCCTTTCATCATCACTTGGAGAAGAGTTATGATTCGTCGTTTTTTACTCGGGCTGTTTCTATGCGGGATCGCCACTGTAACCTACGGCCAGGAAAAAGAAGCGAAGGTTACCTGGGACGACCATGTATCTCAAATCTTCCGCCAACGCTGTGTGACTTGTCACAACGTAAATAAGAAGAGCGGTGGACTGGATATCTCTACGTACACCAATCTTATGCTTGGTGGATCTTCCGGTGATGTGTTGGAGCCAGGTGACGCAGGAAGCAGCTATCTGTTTCTATTGATCACGCATGAATCCGAACCATTTATGCCCCCCAATTCAGACCCTATTCCAGCCAACGAAATCTCAATGGTTGAAAAGTGGATCAATCAGGGCATGCCGGAAAATGCCGGCAGTAAAGTGATGGTCGCTCAAAAGCCAAAGTTTGAAATGACTTTGGATCCAGGAGCAACTGGAAAACCGGATGTCCCTCCGATGCCGGGTCGACTCAATAAAGCCCCTGGAATCTACTCGTCTAAAACTGCTGCCGTCACAGCGATGGCAACCAATCCGTGGTCCTCGCTCACAGCCATTGCCGGACAAAAGAAGATCTCGCTATATGATGTCGCGACTATGGAATTACTCGGAATTCTTGACTTCCCAGAAGGGATTCCTCACGTACTGAAATTCAGTCGAAATGGAAGCTTGTTACTAGCCGGAGGCGGTGTTGGCGGGCAATCTGGTAAGGTCGTGGTATACAACATAAAGAACGGTGAACGAATCTTCGAGATTGGTGACGAGTTCGATGTTGTTTTGGGAGCAGACATAAGTGCAGACCAATCAATGATCGCTCTCGGTGGACCACTGAAGATGATTCGCGTCTACTCCACCGCAACCGGTGAAATGCTCTATGAAACCAAGAAGCACACCGATTGGATTACGAAGATGGAATTCAGTCCAGATGGCGTCTTGCTGGCGACCGGTGACCGCAATGGTGGTATGCACGTATGGGAAGCACACACCGGGCGTGAATATCTCACTCTCAAAGGACATAGTAATCGTATCTCAGGCATCTCCTGGAGACTCGACTCTAATATCCTGGCAACGAGTGCCATTGACGGAAGCGTACGCCTTTGGGAAATGGAAGAAGGACGTCAGGTAAAGACTTGGGGAGCCCACAGTGGTGGCGTCACCAGTCTTGAATTTGCACGCGATGGTCGTCTCGTGACTACCGGACGCGATCGCACCGCAAAAATCTGGAATCAGGACGGAGCCGCTCAGGCGACTTATCCTGCCTTCGCTGACCTTGCCCTGGAAGTCTCAATTTGTGACGAAACCAACCGAGTCATCGCTGGCGACTGGACTGGGAAAGTTAATGTATGGAATGCTGTCGATGACCGAGCATTGATCGGTGAATTAGCGGTAAACCCTAAACCACTGGCCACGCGACTAGAAGAAGCAAAGACTGGACTGGCTCAGGCACAGGCGGCATACAAGCCACTGGCTGATGCATCAGCAGCTGCCAAGACAAAAGCTGATACGATCAAAGCCAATCTGGTTGCGGCCAATAAGAAAGTAACGGATGCTAAGACTGCTTTAGATACTGCCAACGGCCAGGTTGCAACGTATACCAAATCGGCTGCCGAGTTGGATGCTCAGTATAAAGCACAGACAGCAGCGATCACCAAGACCACTCCTGTAATCCCATCTCTTACTGAATCAGCGGCGAAAGCCAAAGAAGCAGCTGGCAAAAACGGTGATGACAAAGAGCTTGCTCAGTTAGCCACTCAATTGGAAGCTGCCCTGGCAAAACGTAAGGCAGACCTTGCAAAGGTAACAGCCGACGCCGCAGCCAGTAAGAAACAGCTGGATACGACGAACACGCAACTCGCCACCAGCAAGAAAGCTGCTGCCGATGCAACAGCGGCGATGGCTGCCGGACAAAAGGAAGTTGCCGCCATTACACCAACGGTCAAGCCTGCAGAAGAAGCCGCAGCAGCAGCGTTAAAAGCCGCAACCGACTCACAGGCAATTGTGGCCGCAGCTCAGGCTCTGGTAACCAAATGGAATGAAGAAATTGCTTTTACTGCCAAACTAACTGATCTCAAGACAAAGCTCGCATCCGCGTTCGAAGTCCTGGTAGCTAATCAGCAAAAGCAGGCGGAGATGATGGCTAATCTCAGTGAAATTCAAAAGCAATATGATGCCTCCAACCAAGTCGTGACCACTGCAAATACTGCGGTTGAAAATACCACGAAACGAGTGACGGATTCACAGGCAGCCGCCAAGGTTGAATTGGATAAGCAAACTGCTGCAACGACAACACATACAGCCGCTACCACAGCTGCTGCCAATCTGAAAGCTGCTGTTGCAGCCCTCGGTGAAGCTGTTGCTAAATCGAATGAAGCCGTCACCAAGAGTGGTGGAGATGCAGAACTCAAGAAGGCAGCGGAAGCCCTAAAGGGTCTAGCGGACAAAAAGGCTGCTGAGATCCCTACGGCTGACAAAGCTGTAGCAGACGCCCTTGCAGCTCTGAATGCTCAAAAGGCTGTCTACGCCGCAGCTCAGAAAGCTGTCGCAGAAGCCGAGGCAACTTTGGCCACCAATAAGAAGGCCTATGATGATGCCGTCGCGGCCCGCAAGCCACATGAAGCAGCTCTGGCTTCCGCCAAAGCTGCAGCAGATGCAGAGACTAAGAAAGTCAGTGACTCAGAAGTTGCCTTGGAAACTTTGGAGCAGGAACTGGATTCATTGCAAAGCAGCTAACAA
>CALKCC010000060.1 GCA_938082855.1 uncultured Pirellulaceae bacterium
AGCAATGCGAGATGCTGAGGAGAATAATCTGGAAACCCAACAGCTTCGTCCCGAGAAAAATACCAAGCCCAGAATGTGGTTTGTAGGTGAGGCACCTGTTGAGATTGAAGAAAGGATTCCCAGAGAAGGTGAGTCATACTCGCCCGAGGCGTACAACATCTACAATTGGAAGGAACGTCATGAAGACAAGTAATTCTAAACGGCGGTTTTTGAAGCTGGGTCTGCTTTCCGCTGGAACATTTGGGATGTTTGGTTGTAACGAATCGACAACTCCAGATGAAACCGGTTCGTCCAATAATGATGCTTCTAAAAACTCAACAGAATCTGGATCGAAGGCGTTACCGTTTGGCGTAGATATTGAGAAATGGAAAGCAGGTAAAGGCCGAGCTTATGAGATTGGTGGTCAGCAAATGCCAGGCATTTGTATACTGCCCGGTCCCAATGGCAAAAAGGACTGGCCACCGAAAGATAAGTATCAAGGAGCCGAAAAAGTACCGGGGATGTGTCAGCTGTGTAGTACCGTCTGTGGCATTATTGGCTATGTCAAAGATGGGAGGGTCTTGAAGGTTGAAGGTAATTCCAATGACCCGAATAGCCGCGGTCGATTGTGTGCCCGAGGACAAGCCTCTCTAAATCATCTGTATCACCCTGAGCGATTGCTCTACCCAATGAAACGAGTAGGAGAGCGTGGAGAAGGGAAGTGGAAGCGAATATCCTGGGACGAAGCTCTAACTGAGATTGCAGATAACTTACGGACAATTCGGGAAGAAGGTAAGCAGGAAGAATTTGCATTTCATCAAGGGAGACAACGAAGTAAGGATGCGATTAAACGGTTCCTCGATGCTTACGGTACGAAGACCCAATTAAGCCACCGGTCGCTTTGTTCAGGCAATCGCCGGGCAGCCAATCTGACCTATCTCTGGGAAAGTGATTGGGATCTCAACGACTGTGAAAACAGTAAGTACATATTGAATTTTGGATCGAATGCATTTGAAGCTCATCAAGGACATGTCCCTTTCCTGAATCGAATTCAAAACGGTAGATTCAATAACGGTGCCAAAATGGTCACCTTCGACGTGCGACTCTCTAACACAGCAGGCAACAGTGATGAATGGTTCTCACCGTTTCCCGGTACAGATGGCGCCGTAGCATTGGGGATGTGTCACTGGATCTTAGCCAACGGCAAGCAGGATAGTGAGTTTATAGAGCGTTGGACAAATGTTTCCGTGCAGGAATTGAAAGAACACCTCGATTCATACACACCCGAATGGGCAGAGCGGGTGAGTGGAATTCCAGCAGAGACGATTAAGAGAATTGCGTTGGAGTTTGCAGCAGCCGCTCCTGCCGCGACCACCATGTGTAACCGTGGTTCCTCTGCACACCTCAATGGGTTCTATAACGATCGTGCCATCAACCTGCTAAATGCACTCGTTGGAAGTGTAGGGAAAAAAGGTGGTTGGTGTTGGAGTCCCTGGGGAGGCTTGGATCCGATCGCAAAAACACCGGCTATGCCGGACTCGGCTAAGACCTGGAGTGTATTGGAAGATCCACCGGAATATCCATTGGCTAATGTCTGGCGACGTATGAAGGTCGGTGAGATTGTATACCTGTATCTCTTACAGGGAAGAGCCAAGCTTCAAGCCTACATGACATATAATCTCGACTCGCCTTTGACCTGGCCCGAAGAAAGTTTGACACAGGAAGTGCTGGCCAATGAGGAGCTAATCAACTTTCACGTCTGTATTAACTGCTTCTACAATGAAACAGCTCACTATGCAGATATCGTGTTGCCATGGACGACCTTTATGGAACGATGGGACCTAGATGCCCGAGCTTCCTATAACCTCCGGCCGTACGTGGGAATTCGTACTCCGATGATTGAGCCTCTGGGGGAATCGAAAGATATTCGTGACTTCTTCCCCATGCTTGCAGAGAAGATCGGTGGAGGGATGGAAGAAGCGTATCAGTATGGTACGACCGAAGATTATATGGAGCAGTGGGCTAAAGAGATTCCGGTTAATGAGGTCACAGGTAAGTCTGGTCTGGATAGGCTACTCGAGGAAGGAGCCTGGGAAAATGAAAAAACAGCTCCATTCTATGAACCCTATAAAACTCTGTTGACCGAGGATGATTTGGCCGGCAGCGTAACAGACTCAAACGGTGTCATTACCAAAGATGGGATCGGAATTGGTCTCATGGTGGACGGCCAGCCGATGCGAGGGTTTAAAACGCCGAGTAGAAAAATGGAAGTGCGGAGCCTCTTTATTAACAAAATTGGAGTGAATGAAGATTGTTCCGATTTGATTAATCAGAGTGGCGTGACAAAAACGAAGAGTCGTCCCAAACAACACGAGGGTCACGACTTAGATATTGACCAAATGCCAATTTGGTTACCGATTGATGAACACCAATCTCTAGGTCAAGACGAGTTGATTATGACTAGTTTCAAGTGGAACGTGCATAATCACGGTAGAACTATGAATCTCAAATGGTTGGCTGAAATTGTTCATAGTAACCCTGCCTGGCTAAATACGGAGACTGCCAAAGAACTTGGGTTAAAGGATGGAGATTGGGTTGAGTTAACTTCGTATTACTCGGAGATGCTCGAGAAAATCTCACCTAATCTCAATCATCGTGAACCCAATGAATCCGGACGCAGGGTGGTCAGCACGATGCGGGTCCCAATTGTCACCATGCAAGGACTCCATCCAAAAGCGATTGCTATGAGTAACTCATGTGGACACTGGCAATACACCAATGTCGCTAAAGCGAAAGCAGTGTCGGATGAAGATGGACATCTCGTCGGCAGTGATCCAAAGCGTTACCGAGACGCTGACTGGGAACGAAATATGTGGTGGGAAGATAAGTCAGACGGTGATATTGCCAAGTGGCAGCAAAATACCGGAAACGGATGGAATCAGAATCGATTGATGCCAATCGCTCCGGACCCCATTACGGGCCAGCAGGCTTTTCACTCGACCGTTGTGAGTCTCAAAAAACTTTCTTAGTGCTTTTGAATGAGACCTAGATGATGAACGTGCTTGCAGATGCAAAACAGGAACTTGCCGGAAGAGCAGGTGTCTATGAACTCTTTGCGCATTTACTACTGAACGAAGTCGATAGCAAGACATTGTCATTGTTCCACGACGAACAGTGGTTGCGTTGTTGGAAGGACTTGGAAATTGAGATTCCAGCAGTGAGTGAGTCTGGTGTTGAAACGCTGGCAGTAGATTATTGTAAGATTTTTATCGGCCCCAAAGATTTCTGTCCTCCGTATCAGTCCGTATGGGAAGACGGTCACATGCAGAGTGATGTCATTACATCGATGAACGAGTATGTCGAGATCGTATCCAGTGGAGCTTCGCAGAATATAAAAGATCATGCGGGCGTACAGTTTCAAATGATGTCTCAAATCCTTCAGTTTGAAGCGGCATCAGAAGATCCGCCGACTACACTTGCTCGTGCATTCTTCGTGGATCACATCGCGTGGACTGAACATATGTTTTCTCTGGCCTTAACACTGGCTGAAACCGATTTTTATTCGAGTATTTTAGAGTCAGGAAAAGAGTTCATTGCTTCGGAGAAATCGGTTTTTTCGTTGGATGCGATCGACTAGTCTCTCGTTTCAGAACACGCTATTTCCCCAGAAAATACTCGATTTGTGCGCAGCATCAATGCGTTGAGAATGCCTCTATTTGCTTGTATGAGGTTGCTTTGGTTGTCCTAAATACGTTACTTTTCGCCCTGCAGAACATTCTTTCAAGTGCTCTTAATTCGGGATGAAAAGATGAAAGCGTTTTTAGCCTGCATGCTCGCTTTACTTATGTCAGTAGCTGTTTTTGGCCAACAGTTTGATTCCTATACAGCTACTGTACGAGTAAGCCAAACACCTGTTCGGTCAGCGCCATTCGCCGATCAGTACGCTAGTGCTTACCTCAATCAAGGTGAGCAGGTACAGGTATACCGTGAAACCCAAAATGGTTTTCTCGCAATTCGCCCTCTCCATGACTCGTATAGCTGGGTGCGGGCGGATGAGTTGGAATTGCATTCCGATGGGGAACACGCGACCGTAAGACGATCTCGAGTTCCTTCCTGGATTGGAAGCATTGGAGATAAAGCGGTGAACTATGGCTATACCGTACTGTTGAATAAAGGTGAGGTGGTAACCGTTCTGGGACGACAGGAATTAACGTTGAGTTCCGGTCATCAGACTCAGCAGTACTTTAAAATCGCACCTCCCGCGGGCGAATTCAGATGGGTTCACAAGCAGTTTGTTGAAAGCGCTAATGTACAAGTCCCAATAACTCGCTCTTCAAATACAGACTTAGAATCAGATGTCGTACTTGCGAGTTATGATGACACCGCTTCTGGCTCTACGGACGTAAGTGGATGGGGAACGGCAAACTACATTCCGAGATGGATCAAACCATCAGAGTCCCTCAAATTCCGTCCGCAGGATCGAGTGAAGCGTGATCGCTCCGTCCCGGTTCGTAAACCAGACACCGATACGCCATTTCGAGTAGCTAGTTTTCAGGCTCAACCGACAGATGCCAAGACCGTTTCGGAATTGGAGATTGCCATTTCTGATATGGCGACTCGTTCCTCCGACTCCTGGAATATCGGTTTTTTAAGAGATCAGGCTAACCGTCTTTTGAGCAGTAGTTCAGCGGCTCAACAAGGGACGATTGAACGCTTGATTCAACGCCTGGATCAGTACCAAAAGATCAAAGATGAGAAACAACAGATTGCTTCGACCAACCTCTCCAGTCTGCCTCCCCGCTCGACCGACTTAAACACTCGGAAACTACCGTTCGAAGAAGCCGATATCAATGCGACCAGTGAAATCGGGTCGGGCGTTCTTTCGGCGGAAGCTAGGCGAACCGCCTATACAGAAACGGGTTACCTCGTTCGAGTACGGTCGACTCGTAATGACGCTCCGGAATATGCTCTGGTAGACGCTCAGGGAGAAGTAAAGGTATTCATTTCTCCGCAATTAGGTCTAAACCTAAGCACCTATGTGCGTCGCCATGTTGGCGTCTTTGGGCGTCGTGGCTACTTATATCGTCTTAAAACTCAGCACGTGACAGTCGATCGTGTCGTGGACTTGGCTAGGCATAAGAAACCGGTTAGCCATTTAACCAATTAACCAGTTAGACAATTAGACAATTAGACAGTTAGACAATTAGACAATTAGACAATTAGACAATTAGACAGTTAGACCCGACTACGTCCTGCGGACTACGACGGGTAAACTGGCGGTTTTGGAAGTCAGGCCTGTCTTTTAATCCAATTGCCAACAATGACAATTGTTTAACTGTCCAAATGACCATTGTCACATGGCCAAATGGTTAACCGGCTAATTGGTTAAATGTAAAAAGAGCTTGTCCGTTCCCCCTTCGCCTTTCAGGCTCCGGAGGATAAACTTCGTCCTCTGTTGCAGAGGTCATGCTTTAGAATCAAGGAGCTTGTCCGTTCCACCTTCGCCCGGTGGGCTTCGGCGGATAAACTCCGTCCTCCGCTATAGAAGCAGGGAGCTTGTCCGTCGTAGTCCGAAGGACGAAGTCGGATCAAAAGCTTGCGAAAAAAATCGCGTAGGCCGGACGGCCGAAGCTGGTAACCAGTTAATCATGTGACAATTGTCCCAATGTCCAATGCCACATGGCTAAATGGTTAATTGTCTATGGAGCTAGTAGTAGACGGCTTGGAGCCTGCAGGTAGCCGATGACTTCGTTGAGGAAGCGAGCGGCATCACCACCATCCACGATACGATGATCATAAGACAGGCTCAGTGGCATCATTTGACGAATCTCAATTTCATCATCGATGACGACCGGTAATTTCCGAGTCCGACCGACAAGTAAGATTGCCACTTCTGGGACATTGATGATCGGAGTGGAATACGTTCCGCCAATCGCTCCGAGATTACTAATCGTAAAAGTGGATCCTCGCAGATCATCGAGGCCAAAGCTGTTGCTCCGTACGCTTTCAGCAAGTGATCCCAAATCTCGGGCAATATCAGAAATACTCTTGGTATCCGCACTACGTAAGGATGGAACGACCAATCCCCGGTCGCTGTCGACCGCAATCCCAACGTTGACATAGTCTTTATAAATGACCTGTCCGGCATCCATGTCCAGAGCCGCATTGAGTTTTGGATTGTTTCGTAATGCCAGAGCTACTGATTTGATGATGAACGGCATCGAAGTGAGTTTGATACCCTGATCCAGATAATCCTGTTTGGAGGATCGGCGGATCATTTCCAGGTCGGTCACGTCCGCATCGTCAAAGTTGGTCACGCGTGGAGCGGATGACCAGGATTCGTGCATCTTGGCCGCAATCGTTTTACGGATTTTTGGCATCGACTCAACGTGGACCGGACCAAAAGCATCTGTTCCAGGTTCGCCGGGAGCCTTGGAAGCTGGGGCGGATGTGGAAGCAGCAGCTTGAGTAGTTGCAGGAGCCGTTACTTGTTGATTTGCTTGACGTACGACTTCCAGGATGTCTTCCCGAGTGATACGACCGCCAGCGCCACTGCCTGTTACCTTGGCAAGATCCACTCCCACTTCCCGAGCAAATCGTCGTATCGCGGGCCCTGCAGCAATGTCTCCACTGTCTGCAGAAGTTGGTTGAACGACAGGTGCAGGAGCTGGAGTTGCTGCTACTGGTGCTGGAGCGGGGGCTGGTGTTTCGACTACTGGGGCTGGTGCCGGTTCTGCTTCCGGAGCTGGCTCGGGAGTTGCAGCAACCGGTTCAGGTTGTGCTTCAGGTTCTGGAGGAGCTGGAGCAGGTTCGGCTTCCACTTCTGGGGTTGCCGGAGCTTCGGGGGCCGCCGCACCACCATCGACAGTGATCAGTACGTCACCAATTGCAATGGTCTGTCCTGGCTCTACATGGATACTCGCTACCGTACCGCTCACCGTAGAAGGGACTGGGACGGATGCTTTGTCTGTTTCCACTTCGACAATATCATCACCTTCGGAAACAGTGTCACCGACACTTACGAAAACTTCTAGGATGTCTCCTGATTCGATACCATCGCCGAGTTCAGGGAGTTTGATTTCAGTTGCCATGTTCTGTTGTAAACTTCTAAGGAAAAGAAGAGTGTTGTTAGTTACGCGTAAAGGGGACTGACTTTGTCAGGGTTGATCTCAAGTTCTTTGACGGCTTCGGCCAGCTTACTTTCATCGAATTGCCCTGCTTTGGCCAGACGGGTCAGAGCAGCTAAAGCGATGTGCTTACCATCCACTTCAAAGTGATCTCGTAGTGTTTCTCTTGTTTCACTACGTCCCATTCCATCTGTTCCGAGGACACAGTAATCACCCGGAATCCAAGGTGCGAGCTGTTCACCTACGGCTCGGACATAATCAGAGGAAGAGATAAATGGTCCTTCCTCTTTCTTGAGTGTCTTTTCGAGATAGGAGACCTTGGGCTTTTCGCCAGGATGCAAGCGATTCCAACGTTCGCATTCCTGAGCTTCACGACGCAGTTGGGTGTAGCTGGTAACGCTCCATACCTTACTGCCGATCCCGTATTTCTCACTGAGAATCTGCTGGGCATCGTTGGCACTTCGCAGGATTGCACCACTACCGAATAGCTGGACGTTGGCCTTGCCTTTATCCGCTTTCACGGGGTCAAAGGCGTACATCCCTTTGACGATCCCTTCTTCCACGCCGTCCGGCATCGCAGGCATAACGTAGTTTTCATTTTCGGCGGTAATGTAATAAATGGCGGTTTCGTCCTCCTGATAGAGCTTTTTCATTCCATCGAGAACAATCACAGCCGTTTCGTAGGCATAGGCAGGATCGTAAGAGCGAACCGTCGGGAAGGCAATCGTGTTAAGCAGACTGTGGCCGTCCTGGTGTTGTAGTCCTTCACCGTTGAGCGTTGTGCGTCCGGCTGTTCCACCGATCATGAATCCTTTGACTCGAGTGTCAGCTGCCGCCCAAACCAAGTCGCCGATTCGCTGCAGCCCAAACATACTGTAGTAAATAAAGAACGGAATCATGTTAATCCCGTGCTGGGCATAAGAGTTCCCGGCGGCGATAAAGGAAGACATACTACCGGCTTCGGTAATTCCTTCCTCCAGAATCTGACCGTCACGAGCTTCTTTGTAATACAGCAAAAGTTCTGAATCGACAGGTTCGTATAACTGGCCGGCATGGGCGTAAATCCCGACTTGTCGGAACATCCCTTCCATACCAAATGTACGGGCTTCATCCGGAACGATTGGAACAATGTACTTGCCGATTTGTTTGTCACGGCAGAGTTTGGTCAAGAGACGAACAAACCCCATCGTGGTCGACATTTCCTTGCCCTTACTGTCGCCCAGCATGTCCTTGTAATCTTCCAAGGTTGGAATGTAATCCATCTTAGGAGCCGTCTTGGGACGAGCCGGAAGTGATCCGCCTAGAGCCTCACGGCGTTCGGCTAAATAATTCAGTTCCACACTACCTTCAGCAGGTTTGTAGAACGGAGCATTGGCAACATCTTCGTCGGAAATGGGGATGCCAAACCGACTGCGGAATTCCAGGAGTTCCTGTTCGTTGAGTTTCTTTTGGTTGTGGGCAACGTTTCGGCCTTCTCCAGCCTCACCCAAACCGTAACCCTTAATCGTCTTGGCCAGAATAACCGTTGGTTTATCTGTGCTATCCACGGCAGCTTTATAGGCCGTGTAAACTTTCTTCGGATCGTGTCCACCTCGATTGAGTGACTCGAGCTGATCGTCTGAGTAGTTCTTTACCAGTTCGAGCAGTTCTGGGTATTTTCCAAAGAAGTGTTCTCGGATATACGAACCAGGCATACCAGTGTACTTCTGATACTGGCCATCCACGACTTCGTTCATGCGTTTGGCTAAAAGCCCGGTTTTATCCTTGGCTAGCAGGTCATCCCAGTCGCTACCCCAGATCACCTTGATCACATTCCAACCCGCTCCACGGAAGGTGGCTTCGAGTTCCTGGATAATCTTTCCGTTACCACGAACAGGACCATCGAGTCGCTGTAGGTTACAGTTGATCACCCAGATCAAGTTGTTAAGTTTTTCGCGTGAAGCGAGTGTGATCGCTCCAAGCGTCTCGGGTTCGTCGGTTTCACCATCGCCCAGAAAGGCCCAGACTTTCGTGTTCGACGTGTCTTTGATTCCACGGTCGCGAAGGTATTCGTTGAACCGAGCTTGATAGATCGACATGATCGGGCCCAGTCCCATCGAGACGGTTGGGAATTCCCAGAATTCTTCCATGAGCCAAGGATGAGGGTAAGAAGACAAACCCTGAACATCGCGTAATTCACGTCGGAAATGTTCCAGATTCTCTTCCTCCAGACGCCCTTCCATGAATGCTCGGGAGTAAATCCCTGGTGAGGCATGACCCTGGAAGTAAACTTGATCCCCGTCATAGCCGGATTCGCCTCGGCCTTGGAAGAAGTGATTGAAGGCAACTTCGTAAAGCGTCGCTGCCGATGCGAAAGTGGAGATGTGTCCACCGACGCCGGGGAATTTCTTATTCGCCTGTTGTACCATTGCCATGGCATTCCAACGAATAATACTCTTGATCCGCCGTTCAATCTCACGATTACCAGGATAGGCAGGTTGCTGATCTGGCGGGATCGTATTGATATAAGGTGTGTTGGAAGCAATTGGGAGATCTACTCCATTGCGACGGGCGGTGCTATCGAGCACATTAAGCAGATACTGAACTCGTTCAGGACCTGCTGATTGGAGTACATATTCGAGTGAATCGACCCATTCCTGAGTTTCTGCGGGATTACCATCGACCTGATTGGCCACGGCAGGCTCTTCAGAAGCTTGAGAAGCTGTCTTCGCTTCGGACATCGGATATTACCTTACACACTATATGAATTGATAAACCTTCCAATCGGAAGGCTTAGATGGGATTCAGTTAAACCTCTGCATATCGGGAGGGAAAGGTCTCCACAATATCCATCTATCATACCCTGTTTAAGGTAGTTTTGTTTAGAGGGGATTCGCGATATCCGTCAGGCGGAAGGGGAAAAAATGGACATTTAACCGGTTTCCAGTTAACCAGTTAACCAGTTAACCAGTTAACCAGTTAACCATTTAACCATTTAACCATTTAACCATTTAACCATTTAGCCATGTGACAGTTAGACAGTTAGACAGTTAGACAATTAGACAATTAGACAATTAGACAATTGGGCAATTGGGCAGTTAGGCAGTTAGGCAGTTAGCCAGTTGGCAAGCCTGAGTTGCAGAGTAAAAGAGCTTGTCCGTTCCACCTTCGCCCGGTGGGCTTCGGCGGATAAACTCCGCCCTCCGCTATAGAAGCAGGGAGCTTGTCCGTCGTAGTCCGAAGGACGAAGTCGGATCAAAAGCTTGCGAAAAAAATCGCGTAGGCCGTACGGCCGAAGCTGATAAGCATTTAGACAATGTTCATTTAGCTCAATGGACAATGTCTAATGAAAAAATGTCCAATGATACATGGATAAATGGCTAAGTGGCTAAGTGGTTAAATGTTCCAAGCTTAGCGTTTCTTGGGCTTATACATTTCCACGGCAGTGCCGTAGTAAATTTCGCCCGCATTCATCACCGTTTCACTCAAAGTTGGGTGAGGATGGATCGATTCGGTGATGTCTTCGACTTCACAACCCATTTCGATCGCTAATACAGCCTCGGCAATCAATTCACCTGCTCCGGGACCAACCATCCCGCAGCCCAGCACGCGATTCGTTTCCGGATCCACTAATAACTTAGTTAGACCTTCGGTGCGTCCCAGAGCCTGAGCGCGGCCACTGGCTGCCCATGGATAAGTTGCCACTTCGTGAGCGATATTCTTATCCTTCGCTTCGTTTTCGGTAAGGCCAGCCCAAGCGATTTCAGGGTCTGTGAACATTACAGCCGGAATGCACTTGTGATCCCAGACTTCATCATGCCCGGCAATGTTGGCCACCGCCACTTTTGCTTCATGCGTGGCTTTGTGAGCCAGCATCGGGTCACCGGCAACATCGCCAATGGCATAAATGTGCGCGTCGGCTGTCTGCTGTCTGGCATCGCACTCCACAAAGCCTCGATCAGAAACTTGGACCTGAGTATTCTCTAGTCCCAGATTTTGGGAATTCGGACGACGTCCCACAGAAACCAAAACTCGGTCATACCGGCGAGTATCAAAGAGGGCCGGGCCTTCAAAGGTCACTTCGACTTGATCGTCGGCCAGAGTTAAAGAACCCACTTTAGTATTGGTGTAAATGCGTTCGCCGAATAACTCATCCAGCTTTTTTCGCAGAGGCTTGATAATGTCGCGATCTGCCATCGGAACCAAACCGTCGGCGAATTCAACAACAGAAACTTCCGTGCCCAAATTGGCATAGACAGTTCCCATCTCTAATCCGATGTAACCGCCTCCGATAACTAGCATCGTTTCAGGGATATCCGTCAGTGCCAGAGCACCGGTGGAATCCATGACGCGATCCGAGTCCAGTCTCCAGGGCCCTGGCATGGCTGGCGAGGAACCTGTAGCGAGAATGCACTTATCAAAGGTCAGCTTGCCGCCTTCTGGAATCGAGTCGTCCTCGCCTTCCAGAAGCAGCGTAGTTGAATTCTCAAACGTACCACGAGCGGTAATGACCTTCACCTTACGGCGTTTGGCGAGTTGCCCGAGTCCACCTGAGAGCGTGGAAATCACTTTGTCTTTACGCGCTCGAACCTTGTCGATGTCAATCGCAGGATCGCTATACGAAACTCCCCAGTCGCTGGTAAGCTCCTCCACTTCACTCATCACATTGGCAACATGTAAGAGTGCTTTGGAGGGTATACAGCCTCGCAGTAAACAGGTACCACCTAAACGTGATTCCATTTCGACGAGCGTAACATCGAGTCCCTGATCGGCAGCCATAAAGGCAGCTGCATATCCACCGGGACCACCACCGAGTACAACAACGGGAGCGTGCATAGGTTTCCTATCGAGACATAAATTCGACAACCGTGTTTCCGTCTACAGGCAGGCTGATGTCGGAAGCACCGGGATTTCCCTGCACTGTAATTCGCAGAGTTTCAGGGTCTGAACCAAGCCAGTCACAGGGTTCACCTGTCGCCAGGCTGGAAACTCCCTGATACATCTTCAGCAGGTTGTTACGTCGACGTACAGTGATGACGTCACCTGGTCGAACCTGATAGGAAGGCTTGTTGGTGCGAACACCATTGACCAAAAAGTGGCCGTGAACCACGCCTTGACGAGCTTGTGGTCGAGTCAATGCAAAGCCTGCTCGTCGAACAACGTTATCAAGTCGTCGTTCGCAAGACAGCAACAGCAGTTCCCCGGTATTGCCCTTCTTGCGTGTTACGTTATTAAAGTAACGACGTAACTGGCGTTCACCGATTCCGTAGTAATGCTTGATTTTCTGCTTTTCCTGCAGACCCTGACCGTAGTTAGAAGGACGGCGAGGGCGAGTGTGCATTCCCGGAGGGGAAGGTCGACGATCAAATGCGCGGGCGGAACCTGCATCTTCATAAACGAGTGTACCGAGTCGACGGTTAACTCGAGCTTTTGCACCTGTATAGCGTGCCATAACGATGTCTCCTATGGGGTTATTCCGAAGCCAAAAACAAGGTTTTTACTTCGGATAGGACGGCAGACGCATCGTCTGTCAATTTAATGCCGCCCAGGGAGGTAATAAAATTAAGTTGTAAACAACCATAATGAGCCTATTATTCAACATCCTCAAGGGGGAAAG
>CALKCC010000061.1 GCA_938082855.1 uncultured Pirellulaceae bacterium
CTAGACGGCCAAACCTTCGACTTAGAAGATCAGGAAGGAAATGTAGCTACGTTTGAATACGAAAGTGGCTATACCTTACTGACTCAGGCGACCTATACCCTTGAAGTACCTAAGCAAGGTGGTGCGGGTATTGCCGATGGCGAAATCTTCTCGGTGGAATTTGAAGGAGCCGTTACCGATTTTGAATTTGACAGAAATGGAATAACGCAACCGGCATCCAACGTATTGTCCTATACACTGACTTCAACACAGGACGAGATTGCACAGCTGATCGTAACCTCGTTGGAGGATGCTGATATCGGGCTCGCGCCAAGTTACCTTGGCGACGGAATTGTTCTTCTGGGAAGTACAGTTGATCACTTGCTAGACGCGTCGACGACATCTCTGTTACAGTCCGGAGTGCCGACAACTGCGGAAGATGGCGATCTATTGTCTGTCCAAATCGGCGACGAAACTCATCTGTTCGAGTTTGATAACGATGATGTGTTGGACAATGAAGACGTAATCGAAATCGAATTGGACCAATCTGAGTCCTACGAGGCAATCGCGGACACCATCACAGATGCAATCCTGAATGCCGATATTGGACTGAGTCCAACACACTATGGTGAAGGCGTGATACATGTTGGCGGCGATCTCAATACCCGTATTGATATATCGCAGTCCAATCTGTTGCTTCAGGGACGCCCAGGTACCACCTCCGGATTCGGAATGCAGATTCTATCAGTGGGTGGCGTCATTACGGGGCTCTCTGATGGTCAGTCCTTCACAATTAGTGATGGTCGAGGAAATAGTGAGACGTTTGAATTTGATGATGACGATGTCGTCACAGACGGTAACATCGCAATTCCATTTGATGTCGATTCGGATCAGGATTCGATCGGTCACGCGATTACATCCGCCATTGCCGGTACCAATCTAGGATTGAATCCAGTCTATGCAGGTGTCGGAGCCATCGAATTGCATGGTTCGACGACTTACCATAACCTCGATTTGGTTGGCACCATCCTTTCGCAAACAGGAGTCCCAGGGGCGACAGCCAACGAGCCGATCGACTTTATTCCAACCGTAGACTTTACCGCCGAACAAATGGCGGCCTCCGCAGCAAGTGCTATCAATGTAAACGAGGTTCTTGAAGAAGTCTCGGCAGCGGCCGTCGGGGATTCTGTCCTTGTGTCTGGTTTGGAAACGACAACCTTTGATAATATTACTCAGATCCTAGGTATTCGTGACCTTGCGGGTAATCCGATTCAAGCCAACCAACTGGATGGCACTGTAGGATTTACGATCGTCCTGACCTCAGGGTTGGATTACGGAGATGCTCCGGATCCCGATTATCCAACACTGTCCACCTCCGGTGGAGCAACGCACTTTGTGATTGATGGTTATCACTTGGGAGCCGAGAATGACACTGAACCCGAAGCTCATGCCAATCTGGACGCCACAGGGGACACCGCTGACGACGGAGTGGAATTCACTCAAATGCTCATTCGTGGTGGTATCGGCAATGTGATCGTCACCGCCGCCGGAATCACTCCTGCTGTACCGGGATATCTGGACGCTTGGGTCGACTTTGATCGAGATGGTGATTGGGATGCTGATGAGAAAGTCATTGACAGTGCTCTGTTGGAAAACGGGGCGAATGCTCTGAGTTTCGATATTGCCAACGATGCCTCGATTGGTACCACCTACGCTCGATTCCGCTTTAGTAGCGAAGGGCATTTGGATTCGACAGGTCCTGCAATGGACGGTGAAGTCGAAGACTACCAAGTTTCCATTCACCGTAGCGGTTGGCAAAACCCAGCGATTGCAGAGGACGTCAATCAGGACGGACATGTTTCTCCGATCGATGCTCTGCTTGTGATCAATCATCTCAATTCGATGGATTCTTCGGCACTCGGCCAGCCTCTACCAGTACCAGAGACCGGTAACGAACCGCCTCCGTTCCTGGATGTGGATGGTGATAACCGCGTCGCTCCAATTGATGCTCTGATGGTCATCAACAAGATTAGCGAATCGATCAATGCTGGTGCGGAAGGTGAATTTGTACCTGAAGTTCTGACGGCAACGTCACGATCTTCCGTAGGTGCTTTGACCGTCGTGCACGATGTGGCGGATATTCAGCAACAAAATGCAGAGCGAGCTCGGGAACAACAATTCACCGAACTCAGCACACGAGGATTGGATCTGCTGGATGATGTATTGTCTGAGATTGCAGGTGACGTCCAAACGGAAGCTGGTGATCTGGATGAATTCTTTGCCAACCTTCGATTTGAGTAATCATTGCGATTGAATTAACCTTTTGCTTGCCGGTATCCTAGTCTGTTCCTAGGATTCAGAAAGGGGATATCGTCAGGGCTACTAGCAGGGCTAGTCGTTCTGTCCATCCAGCAAGCAAGAGGTTTATAACTGCATGTCTTTGTCGCGGCGTTTTGCCGGTCTGCAGGTTCGTCGATGTAATGCGAGCAAAAGGGAAGCGAGCCACGCCGCCCTGCCCCGTATTACGCGCAGGCTCATCTTGGAGTCCCTTGACTCAAGACTCGTGCTTAGTGCCTCTCCGTACGGTGCCATGGTGCAGGATACCGGTGAATACCTTCTCGGTAGCTCTACGGTTACCGTCGCATTTATGGAATCTACAGGGGCTGCCAGTTCAGAAGACTGGAATTCTGACAGCATTGCTGCAGTTAAAACAAAAATAGAAGAAGCTCTTCTGTGGTGGCAGGATACGCTGGCGACTAAATCTTCCGTGCATCGTCTCTCATTCACGACGGATTATCAATACGCTGATAATCCGGTGTCCACCTCGGTAGAACCAATTGCTGAAAAGAGTAATGTCTATACAACCTGGGTAAACCATTTCTTAGACCATGCCGATGCAAATACATCCGATGGTATCAGCGCCGATATTAGAAAATTTAATGATAGTCAGCGTCAGCAGCACGGGACGGATTGGGGATTCACAATCTTTGTTGTGAATGATGAAAACGATCTCGACGGAATGTTTGCCGAAGGAGGGTCCTTTCGCCGAGCATTTGCCTTTGCGGGCGGACGCTATATGGTAGTCCCCGCTAGTCGCCCGGCCTCGACGTTTGCACACGAACTTGGCCATATGTTCTGGGCCAGAGATGAATACGCCGGAGGTGGATCCTATACCGATCAACGCGGGTATTACGACGCCCAGAACACGAATGCTTATAACAATCCAACCGAGGGTTTTGTGCAACAGCCGAGCATCATGGGGTCGGGCACGCTGCTGACGACCGCGTATGCGAATCATACGTCGAGCCAATCCTCCTTTGAGATGCTCGGTTGGCGGGATTCAGACGCCGACGGAGTATTCGATGTGCTGGATGTCCCACACACACTCGTGGGCTCCGGGCAGCCCGTAGGAGACACGTTTACCTTCGAAGCCGTAGCTTCGGTGAACACGCTAAGAAACGAAAATAGTAGTGGTTACCAGAGTGATATCACGATTAACGAAATTGACGTAGTTGAATATCGCTTTGATGATGGTGCCTGGATCGTACACTCGACACCGAGGACTGCTCAGGCCGATATCCAATTGTCTGCCGTTATTCCCGACGGTGCCGAGCAGATTAGCATTCAAACACGTTCAGTGGATGCTGTCAGCCAACAAACCGTCGCCTCTTCCAATGTCTTCGTGGCAAATGTAGGAACTAAGTCGCTCAATGCAACAGATGGTTTGGGAGGGATTGTCTGGTTAGATGCCAACGGAAATGATCAGTGGGACGTTGGCGAGAGTGGAGTGCCAGATGTTGAGCTGAGGCTGGTCGATGAGTCAGACGCTCCGTTGGATTTGCAGAGTCTGCAGGATGCTGATCCATTTGCTGATGGTGTCATTCTTAATAGTCAGTTTCCGGGTATGCAGTTGGCTGCGGTCGGCACGCATGTGCTCAATGCAAACATCTATTCGCGTGCTGACGATTTGGCATCGACTGGCGATCGGGTCTTTGCGAATTTTAACACGGGGTCTAATTCCGTAGTGAAAACATGGGGGGCGGACAGTCGTACACTACGAGTGACGTTTGATGTGCCGCAGACGCAAGTCGCCATTGACGCATTGGCGGATGACACCGGTGACGTCGCTCGACTGGAAGCCTATGATGCGACGGGGAATTTGCTTGTCCGGACTACGTCTCAGGTAATGCAGGAAGGAGATTCTTTCTCATTGGAGGTGAATAGGCCGAGTGGTGATATTGCGTATGTCATTGCCCGAGCTCATTACAATACCGAGGTACTTTTTGATAATC
>CALKCC010000062.1 GCA_938082855.1 uncultured Pirellulaceae bacterium
CTAATAGCGTTCTTCTATCGATCCCCTCAGGCAACACCTCTTCCCACGCCGGTTCGTCCGCAAGGACACATTGTTTCCACGGGGCCTGTTTGATTTCGACCGAATCATCCTCTAATCGTTTTGCACCAGGGACCAATTCTCGCACCCAATATTCGACACGCTCAAGTCCAGAGTAACCGTTGATTGCCTGACCGGTAATAACTACCGGCTCACTATTCTGGAATTCGGTTGCCCCTTTATCTAAATAGGCCCCCGTTTTTAAATAGGACTCTGGGTCATTGTTATTTAATGCATAGGTATCGTTTACTCGGTAATCGTTGGTAAGGAAAATCTCACGTAACCATTTGATTGACTTGAATCCATGAGCCCAGGGAATAATCATTCTCACTGGCCCACCACGCAGTAACGAGAGTGGTTCTCCATTTAGCTTGTAGGCCAAAAAGGCTGGAAGCTCACCAGGTGGCGTTTCCGTCGCTTGCGTGTAACTGATCGACGACTGAAAGATCTGATTTGGGTCGTTATTATGAAATCCGCGGTAATACACTCGCCTGACGTTCTTCAATGAACCGCATTCACGAAGCACTATGCTAAGCGGAACGCCCTCCCAGAGTCCTTGTCCTAACGGCTCAGGAATATTCAAACACTGCATTGCTTTGATGAATTTGACACCATGCGTTTCGCCAAGCTTCCTTAAACGCTTATAGTTAATTGCGGTCCCTACTGCAGAGTCAAATTCCCGCTCTGCCGCAGCCGGTTCTCGGACGACTCCATCTTCAGTAAACGGGTCTACTTTCAGGTTTAGCTGCCACGTCTCCGGCGTTAGTTTAGCATCCTCCAATGCCTGGCCTGTCAGTGAAAATGGTTTTGGATTACCACGTGAGACATCATAGAACTGTTTCCCCGGTGTGAGAAAGGAATGCGGAACCAGATCCGATTGTGAGATTGCCGTCTCGGCATTAATTTGCTTCGCCGTTCCGGTCATAGACGCCGCTAATCCTACAGCTGCTGTCGTCCGTATCGCATCCCGTCTCGAAATTTTCGATTTCATTTCCAACTCTTTCGCCCGATGTCTAACAATCTATCTTCTCCGATTCTATCGGCTTAACATCGGCGATACCATTATCTTTCATGTCAAATCATCACGCACTTACTAACTGGTTAAATGAACAAGTACCCCCGAGTTTACCCGTCGTAGTCGGGCCCAATTGCCCAATTGCCCAATTGCCCAATTGTCTAATTGTCTAATTGTCTAAATGGTTAAATGGAAAAGGGGCTTCGGCCGTCCGGCCTGCGCGATAGGGGTGCAGCCCGTTGCTCCGACTTCGTCCTCCTTCGTCGGACTACGACGGACAAGCTCACTGATTCTGAAGCACGATCTCAATAGCTAAGGACGAAGTTTATCCGCTCAAGCCTGAAAGGCGAAAGTGGAACGGACAAGCTCTTCTTACATTTAAACAATTACCCATTTAGCCGTTTAACCATGCATCATTGGACATTTTTTCATTAGACATTGTCCAATGAGCTAAATGGAAATTGTCTAACTGCCTAAATGGCCACATGGCTAACTGGTTAGTTGGAAAAATGGTTAATGGCTACCTGCCCCCGAGTTTACCCGTCGTAGTCCGAAGGACGTAGTCGGCCCCAATTGCCCAATTGCCCAATTGTCTAATTGTCTAATTGTCTAAATGTCTAAATGGCTAAATGGCTAAATGTTCACCTGTCTTTCATTATCCTGCGACATCTTGGTATCCTTATATAGAAGAAGCCACCGTCTTTAGAACAAGTCGTCATGAAAACACTACAAGCTATCTCCATTCCGGTTCTTTTGAGTCTTGTGATCCATCTCGCACCGGATTTGCACGGCCAAACGGTCAATGCGACAACGACCATCACAACAAATCCCTCGGAATCTATTCCGACGCTTCACGCATTGAAGAAATTAGGAGCTAGTCAATCGGATTATTTAACTAGGAAATATCGCTCAAAAACGACTGATGCTCCCAAGCCTAAACTTTCCCAGTTCAAAAAAGAAATCCTGCCGATTCTGAACAAGACCTGCATTCAGTGCCATGGCCCTGAACTTACGGAAGGGAACATCCGACTGGACACCCTCGATCCCAACCTCCAAAAAGGCGCGGACGTTAGTTGGTGGATCGAGGTGATGGCTGTATTGAGTAACGGTGAAATGCCACCACCAGAAGAAACTCCACTTTCGGACGATGACCGCGCGAAAATCATTGACTGGCTGGCGTCAGAAATACAGGTTGCATCTCAGGTACGACGTGCAGAAGGTGGCCACTCTTCTTTCCGCCGGCTTACTCGTTATGAATATAACTACGCACTCCAAGACATACTCGGTTTGCCATGGAACTTCGCCAAAGATCTACCACCAGAAGCCTATTCAGACGACGGCTTTCAAAACAGTTCTGATCTCCTGCAAATGACTTCAAATCAATTTGAAACCTATCGGGATATTGCTCGTAATGCTTTGCTTCGAGCCACGGTAACCGGTGAGCAACCTGCGATGCTCCACTGGGGAATTGATATGCAAGCCAATTCAAAAATTGATTTCGGTAAGCAACAGGATCAAATCGAGAAGACCAGAGAAGCACATAAGGACAATCCGGAGGTCCAAAAGGCGGAGCTAGAAAAGCTCATTGCAAGTTTTAAGAACAATCCAGGTGGGCTTCACTATCGCAATTTAGACACCGGGCATGCAGTTCGAGCAAGCTGGGCCTATTACGGTGGCCGGCATGCGCAGCCATCTCAGAAAACCTTGCCTCCATTCCCGGAAAAGACCAACCATGTCGTCGTCATTCCTCGGGGTCAACGAGTTTACGTCGAATTGGGCGATCAGGTACCAGACGAAGGGATGATGCGAGTACGAGTTCGTGCATATGCCACGGACATCGGAGACTCCGGTCCTCCCAGCCTGCAATTGGAATTCGGCTGGCGTGCCAGTAATGAGGGACGAGCTGTGCTTCGAGTCAGCCAAGCAGATCACCGAGTCTCGGCAACTAAAAATACTCCTCAGATTTATGAATGGACGATTCCACTGGGCGAAATCTACCCTCGCAACTCAGTCCGTGGCGTCAACAAGATGGGCCAGATGCCCAATCCATCAGAATACATTCGCTTAGTAAACAGCAGTGTTTCCCAGAGTGATATCGTCGTGGATTACGTACAGGTTTCAACGCCCGTCTATGAACAGTGGCCACCAGCATCTCACACTGCTATCTTTCCAAAACGCAATGAAGAAGAAAGTGAAGCACAGTACGCACGTAATGTGATTGAGAATTTCATGCCCAGAGCATGGCGTCGACTAGTCACTGATGACGAAGTAGAACGCAAGCTGGCTCTTTACAATGTGATTCGCCCACAATGTGACAATACCGAACAAGCGTTGGTTGAAGTCCTCGCTACCATCTTGTCTTCACCAAACATTCTCTACGTCGCACGGGATTCCGCTCCACTCAATGACACACCGGCGGACAACCTGGATGATTATGAGTTAGCAACACGGCTCGCGCTGTTTGTTTGGAATAGCAATCCCGACCAGCAATTATTGGACCTTGCGGCGAATAATGAATTGAGTACGGATAAAACCCTGAACGCCCAAGTCAGCCGCATGCTTGAGGACCCCAGAGCTACCCGGCTTTCGAAGCATTTTGTTCACCAGTGGCTCGACTTGAAACTTTTGGAGTTCCTAGCAATTGATCGTAAGACGCGGCCACAATTCGAGCCTGAATTGAAGGAAGCGATGCTACAGGAACCGGTCGCATTCTTCCACGAAATGCTAACAACGAATGAAAGCGTACTCAATTTCATTCACGCTGATTATTCCATGCTGAATGAACGCCTCGCAAAACATTACGGCATCCCAAACATTTACGGCAATGAATTTCGGCGAGTTTCTCTCGAAAAGAATACCGATCGAGGAGGCATTCTCACTCAGGCAGGGCTGCTCACAATGAATTCCGCCGGCAACGACTCGCATCCACTCAAACGCGGAATCTGGCTACTCGAGAGCGTCCTCAATGATCCGCCACCCCCTCCGCCACCGGCTGTTCCGGAAATCGATCTTGCCGATCCTGAGATCGCCAAAATGACGCTTAAGGAACGTATCGAGGATCATCGTAATCACGCAGCATGTCGTTCATGCCATGCTAAAATTGATCCGTGGGGAATTGCTTTTGAAAACTACGATTCTCTTGGACGGTGGCGTCAGCAGATCGGCGACAAACCGGTCGACGCTACCAGTACGCTGTTTAACAATCAACCATTGCAAGGGATGGATGGACTTAAGCGTTACCTACTGGAGCATCGTCAGGACCAATTCACACGCGCTTTGGTTTATAAACTAACAACTTACGGATTGGGGCGCCCTCTCACATTCGCTGATCATTCAAGCATCGACCAAATTACTGCCGATGTTCGTAAACAAGGGGATGGCCTTGCCACAATGATTCACCTTATTGTGGCTAGTGACCTATTTCGCAAAAGATAAATCCATCAACCTTGGACCAATAACCACTCGCACCTTTTATTAGACCAAAGCCATGACTCTAAACCTCAATTCTCTTGATCGCAGACGATTCCTACGCGGTAGTGGTGTCGCCTTAGCGCTTCCGATGTTCGAATCATCCCGTGTCGTGTTGAACGCGAGTGAAGACCGTGTCAATCCAAAACGGCTTGCCTGTTTTTACTTTCCTGATGGAGTTCCGATGCCATTGCCTGCGGATCCAGCCTATAAAGATTGGCTATGGTTTCCACATGGTAACGGGAGGACATTTGAGTTTACAAAGTGTTTTAAGCCGCTCGTTCCACTCAAGGACGACTTCACCGTATTATCTGGTTTCTCGCATCCTCCAGGGCGTATCGTTCATGGTCACAATAATGCCGATCAATTCCTAACCGGTGCGGCGACAGGCGGTGGCGACATGGACTACAAGAATACAATTTCGATCGATCAGCTGTACGCCAATAAGGTAGGTGACGAAACTCGTTTTGCATCATTGGTCATGTCCACCGATGGTGGTACAGGAACGGCGCGCGGTGCGCACACAATTTCCTATAACCAAAATGGCCGCGCGATACCTGCCGAACACCGGCCAAAACGTATCTTCGATATGTTGTTTGTAAAGAACAATGCAGATGCCGCACGCCGGCTTGCATTAAGTAAAAGTGCGCTCGATGATCTCCTGGCTGATGCTCGTTCGATGCGGAAGACCCTTTCTGCGCAGGATCAAGTTAGATTCGACGAATATCTTGAGTCAGTACGTGAAACTGAAATCAAAGTTGAGAAGGCTAAGAAATGGATCGACCTTCCGCTGCCAACCGTGGACGTCGACCATCTAAATCTTGAGATCACTCCGAACGATCCAAGAGAATACATTCAAACAATGTATGAACTGATCTATTTGGCATTCCGAACCGACTCCACTCGCATCGCAACCTATCAGATTGGGCGAGAAAACGGCGTGGGTCAAAGTGACTACCTAGCACGTGCCGTAGGATTCAATTTAGCTCATGCGTTATCCCATGAAACAAAGAATCCTGGCGGATGGGAACGCTTTGGAATCTACTGTGCATTTCTACATGAAGAATTGGGACGATTCGCTCAAAAACTCAAAGACACACCGGAACCGGTAGGTACTGGGAACATGCTTGACAATACACTTCTGTTCTTTGGGTCTGCATCTAGTGCGTTCCACCTGTCACGCAACTACCCAATCATCTTAATGGGTGGCAAAAATATGGGATTCAATCACGGGCAGTACATTAACAACGCCGGAGCGAATCCTCAGGGTGGTCCTTGGGACGGAGGGACAGAGCCATGGCAAGAGGACATTCGGAAAGAAGACTCGCCGCTTGGCAATGTCTTCGTGACGATGCTTAAGCAATTGGGCGTTCAGGTGGATACATTTGGTGGTAGCAACGGCGAAGTCAAAGCACTTGTGTCTTAACGCCGACACTTGAATCCAAGACGTAATACATCTCGACGAATCGACAATAGCTAGTCAGAGAAGATCTTACTCGGTAAGTGACTCTACAATCGCTTTCACCGATTTTCGTTTTCGAATCTCAGTTAAGCCTGGATCGGTAAGTAAGACCGTGCGTCGTTCGGGATCATTAAAGACTCCCTTCTGATGTGCATCTTGTATAAATCGCTCCGCCATATCGGCATATTCAGGCTCGTCGGTCCTCGTTGAACAAATCAATGCTGCTTCCAGAAGAATCTCATCTTTGATCGATCCGTCCTCACCTATTGAGTCGTCAATCATCGACAAGATATTCGTCAACGCTGCCCGTTGGAGGGCCACAATTGACTGAGCTTCCGTAACCTCATTCTTTTGTTCAGCCAACTGAGACGCCTGTTGTTGAGCTTGGTAGGCATAGGTACCAGAAACGACTACCATCAGCGACAACATAAAGAAGAACCCAAGGGCCAAGTTGGCAACAACTGGGTTTCGTTGACGCCACCGCTTCAATTTTCCTATTGCTCCTACTGGCCGTGCCTTGATTGGTTCATGTGCTAACCAGGCATCGAGGTCTGCTTTCAAATCAGCGGCGGTCTGATACCTAGCATCTGGCGCCTTCTCAAGACATTTCATGACGATCGTTTCCAAGTCCTTTGGAATCGCACCGACTAGTCGGCGGGGCGAAATCGGGGCGTCACTGATGACTTGCTGAATCAGCATCTTCGCAACACCTCGGAATGGCCATTCACCGGTAAGTAGTTCGTAGAGGATCACCCCAAGCGAATAGATATCTGCCCTCCGGTCCACACGATGTCCCTCACCGCGCGCTTGCTCGGGTGACATATAGGCAGGCGTACCAAGAATCCTACCATCCATGGTCATCGTCACTTCACCCACGTCCTGCTTTGCTAAGCCAAAGTCCATCACCAACGGGGCGTTGTTTTCACCCAGCATGATATTGCCTGGTTTCAGATCTCGATGGACCACTCCCTTCTGATGAGCGTGCTCTAAAGCGTCCGCTACCAGGCTGCTGAATCGGACGGCTTCCTGAAACGTCATCCGCTTTGCACTTAGCCATTCGGACAAGTCAACTCCGTCGACAAAATCACTTACGATATAAAGTCGGTCGTCGTCTCGTCCCACTTCATGAATGGTGACAATTCCCGGATGATTTAGTTGAGCTGCAGCACGTGCCTCACCCAGAAATTGTTCCTCCGCTTCAACCGACACTGATCTTCTTCGTGGAATCTTTATAGCAACGATGCGGCCCAATTCATTATCTTTGGCCTTCCATACCGTTCCGTGGCCCCCAACGCCAATTTGATCTAGTAATTCAAAGTGGCCGATCATCGTCGTCAGAGCGCCACGATGTTCCATCGTCGCCAGGTTTTCTTGTTGGTAAATAGAAAACATGGTTTCGCAGGCACCGCAATGGATGCTATCCAAATTCGAATCATGCGTTGTCTTGGCCAACGAATGACAATTGGGACATCGAATCTTCATTGAAGAAGCCATGCTGCTGCGACTTTCTAACTTAACTAGTGATTGAACATGTCGATCTATTATGATTTAACCGGATTCGATAACAAGCGTTTCCTACCCCGATGACAAACCGCTATTGGTTCGTTCTAATCAGTTTAGCAAATCTGACAAATTCGACCCTCTCGTTCACTCATTTAGACTCTTATAACAAAATGCGATTTAACCTCTCCGCGGTATCTCTTACCTATTTCTTTCTTGTGTGCTTAGTCATCGGACGCTTAGACACGCTCGAAGCAGCACCGAAAGCCTCAACGACAAGTGCAGCACCTATTATCGGCGACAAAGATAAGGACGGCGCAATTTCACAAGACGAAGCAGAAGCGCTGATAAAAAATACGAACCTCAAAAATCGTCTTCTCAAGGGATCCTTGGATGTCCAGACCCAATTCTACAATGCCTTGGAAAAACGTATTCGGACAAAACTCGTACGTCTTAGTAGGGCTTATGACACTCCTAAATGGAAATTTGTAATCGAACAATGTAAGAAGATGGGCATCGCCGAAGCCGACGCTGTCCGTATTGCAAAAGTCATTACTAAAGTACGCTCGGCCAAATGAGTCCAATGTTCATGCAACGCTCACGTCGTTTACTCAATCTATGTGTGCTTGGCCTGTGCCTGCAGGTCATATCGACTCTAAATGCTGCCCCTCCGTCTAAATCGGCACTAGAAACTCGTACGAATTTTGAAGTGTCCGGAAAGCGGGCTTTCATTATGCTTCCAGAGAAGGTGGACAGCTCAAAACCGATCCCTTGGGTTTGGTATGCCCCCACACTTGGCAACGGATTACCCGGAAGCCATGAAAGTTGGATGTTTAACCGTTTACATGCACAAGGAATTGCCATTTGCGGGATCGATGTGGGTGAATCCTACGGAAGCCCAGCAGGTGCAGAAGTTTATCAAGAGTTTTATACCGAGCTAATTCAACAACGCAGAATGAGTAAAACGCCGGTGTTATTGGCCAGGAGCCGTGGGGGATTGATGCTCTATAGTTGGGCTGTTCGACATCCTAGGAATGTTGCGGCAGTCGCGGGCATCTACCCTGTTTGCAATCTCGTGAGCTATCCCGGCGTAGCACGTGCTGCACCTGCCTATGGGCTTACTACAGAGCAATTACAGAACAAACTCACCAAGCTCAATCCGATAAATTTGCTCGAACCATTGGCCAAGGCCAAAGTACCGATTTTCCATATCCAGGGTGA
>CALKCC010000063.1 GCA_938082855.1 uncultured Pirellulaceae bacterium
AGCGACGACCTAACTTCGATAGCACGAATGACGCGGGTTGGGCCGTCTGTTCCACCACTTGGAATCGCTCTACGCCTGCGGGCAACAACTGCTCCAATGGCTCTCCTTCATAACTCAACGGAAGGTCTTGCTCACCGGCCAGCAGCGCTAAACCTCCACCTCGCTGAACGACATACTCAACCAGCATCTCTTGCACTTCCAAGTTGAGTAATTGGGGTGACACATCACCAATAACAATGACATCAAAGCCAAACAACCAGTCTTTATCTTTCGGAATCACCGTGTACAGATTCGGATTTTCCTGTGCAAGCTGCGGGGCAATGGAGCCTAGCACACTTGAAACGTCAAACTTTTTTCGGCCTGCTTTGTTCGTCGCTCGTTGAAATAAATCCTCCAAAGCTCGATATTCAAATCTAGGAGATTCTTCAATCAATAAAACGTTGACCGCATCATCTTTCACTTCAAACTGAAACTCATGAGATCGTTTTGCCGAGTGACTATACGCTGGATGACTCAATGAGTCGGGATCTTCGTCGAGGTACTCAACTTGCAAGGTCTTAGGCCCAGCCTCACTCGAGACATAGCGCATACTCAATTGAGTTTCGCCTTCCCCTGCTTGGAAATTCGCGTGAATGACGTAATCCGATTCACCATCTGATACCTGAAAGGGAATTTGCAATTCGGAATCAAGATTCCCGTGACGCAAAACGTCTATTTCAAAAGTCGCTGGCTCATCGACAAATACAGAATCCGGAGCGTCCGGTTGAACTAACTCAAAGTCCTTAGCATCACTCCTCCCAAAGACCTGTGGGATAATTAAAGGAACGGAGGCTTGTTTGGCAATTTCGCCCGCCTGCTTCAGACTTGCACCGCTGTTCACCCTTCCATCTGTCAACAGAACGATACCAGCAATCGACTGGCCACGATGTCGCTTCAACACCTCTAATATGCCTGCCCCGATCGCCGACCTTGAGACATTCGTCGACTCGGCACCAACGTCAACACTACCATTCTCGCGGTATGTCAGTTTCCTTACGACATCGCTGACTCCATAGAGGTGGACATCGTAATCATCCTCCACTCCCTTCAAAACGCCCATTAACGGAAAGCGTTGCTGTGGATTTTTGACCGCAGCACCGCTTATTGAAAGTTCACCATTTAGGAACGCATGGGAAAACTCGTCACGAAAGAACTCCAAAAACTCATCCCCCTGTGCCTCATCCAGCTCAGGATTTAGATCAAGCCTGTGACGATCCAATATCGACTTTGCCTCAGACATGAGTGATTTCATGGAGTGTTTATCCGGATAGTCCATACTCACGGATGTATCTACCAGAACAATCAGCTTGGGCTTGCCTGTCTTTTCTTCAAGCAGACTCCAGCCAGGTAACATAGCAATTAACACTGCGATGGCAAGTAAACGGCACGACAACAACGTCGATTTTTGCAAGGTAGTGGCGTGTGACATTTTCACAATGGTCACTATGGTTATTACTAACACGACGGCAATCAAGCCAATCCACCAGATGGGAAGTGGCCATTGATACTGCAAACGAGACTGAATCTGGCCTACAAACCAAACTGGAGAAGCGAGGTTAATCATGACTCACTCCTCGACGTCCCAATCTACGTGACGGTTGCTTGGAATTCAGCTTCAATTCGAAAAGCATCAGAGTCAGTGTCAACAATAGGATCGCTGTAAACCAGTTACGCTGTCTAGGTTTCGAGTGAAATGTTCCGGTGCTGGCATCCGTATACTGCTCATTGGTTAGCGACTCCAGTATGGATCGATCAATCAAACGATGATCGCTTTCGATTACACGAAGATTACCAACGAGCATCGAATTTTCCACCACTTTGCCCTGAGCCGAGTAGCTGACATAGTAAACTCCGGGAATTGTAAAATCCTGTTGCTGCCAATAGAGATAGCGTTGCCCCGAGTACAAATCATTCTGTGAATCCAGCTGGTAGGGACTGACAACACCGGCAGGATTCTTCACCTCAATCTCTAACGGACCGTGATGCATCGACACTCGCCTTTCGGGAGCTGTCCCTAGTGTTGCATGGCTGTTTTTGGTCTTGGATTCCAATACATATTTGAGAGTTTCGTGAATCAAGGGGAGAAAGCTTGGCCACGCTCCTAGGTCACTCCATCGATCTTCAGACTGACTGATCGACAAGGACGTACTGAAGGTCAACAGATAGCCATCGCCGACAGAGCTAAAGGCAAACAAGGGGCTACCATTATCTAACTCCAGAACAGCTCCCGATTCTTGGTCCGACTGCAATTCCAATTCAACATATTCAAATACCGGAATCTCACTCACGCCGCTGTTTGGGTTACTACGAAAGATGTCTCCAATTTCATGATCCGCAACTCGAACTTTCAATGGGACTGTTTCTTCCTGACGTATCGGGCTCCCCCAGCGAAGCCCAAAATCAAAATCTTCGACAACGAGAGAATAGAGTTCGTTAAGCGAATTGGCATCCAACTTCTTCCCCGGAGTCACGAGTAGCATGCCTCCCTGACTGACAAATTCCCGCAAGAGATTACGGGTTTGTCTTGTAAAAGCATTGGCTCCGCAAAACGCGACCATCTCATATTCAGTGAGCACTTGCTGTTCCACCTGAGCCTCGTTAATGGTGACGATCGATACAGGCCACTCAGGATCCTCGGTCGGGTGTAACGCCGTTTCCAGTGCTTCAGATTCGCCAGCACTTCCTTCAACACAGAGCACGCGAAACCGAGCGGGACTATCAAACACAATCCATTGCGAGTTATCAATGGCCAGTGAGTCATCATCCAATCGTGCCTCAACCTGATGGCTTCCGGACTCCAAATTATTCAAAGGCAAGCTAACAGTAGCCAACTGCCCCTCCTGAATCTCCAGTTCATCACGACGTATGAATTGACTATCCACATACCAGGAAATACCGGGGGAAGCAGCTTCATCCAGGTAATAACATTCGACTTCGGCCATCACGACCACATCCTTGGCGAAGGCCCCTTGTGGATACCTGTTGGTAAGGCTCTTGATTGCCAGATTAGATTGAGGATCGACCTGACAGCCAATGACCGATACTTGCCCCAACTCCCTGAGACGTTTGAGTGGACTTCCATCTTCCGATTCTTCCCCGACTAGGCCCGTCCAAACGTTTTGTTCTAAGTCTGTGAAAACCATCACGTGTGAATGTAGCAGGTCTGGATGAGCCTGACGTGATTCCAAAATGAGATCGACAGTGGATTCCAATACGGTCTTCACATTACCTCCTCCCACCTGCAACTCTATCTCGTCAATCGCTGCAACAACTTCCTGAAAGTCATTGGCCGGCGATTCAATCACCCAACGCTCGAAGTCACCGATCGTCAATACGGACACCACATCACCGGGAGGTAGGCGATGCAACAATTCAATCGCTTCTTGTTTTGCAATTTCAAATGCAGAGTCACCGCTGGCTTGATCAATGGTTCCCATTGAATAGGAAGCATCCAGAATGAAGACGTAATGCGTTCCGCTGGAAATATTATCAACATCGAATTTCGACATTCCACTTTGCGGAGAACTAACAGCCAGCAAAAACAAAGCAAAGATGAACACACGCACGGTCATCAGGACGAGTCTTTGGAGCCGTGCCTTCTGAGATTTCTCCTGCATTGCCCGGACGACGAATTCCATGGCGGCCCAACCATGTTGGTGATAACGCCGACGGCGTAAGAGATGAATCAACAGCGGTACTAAGAGCACGAAGCTCCACCACAGTCTTTCCGGCGATTCCAATATCAATGCCAGCATTAAACCGATCTCCGACTGGCAATTCGTTGAAAATAGGTCAACAATGCCATCTGTAGATTCACGTCCGATGCAAGGAGTTCATAATCTGCCCCAAGATTACGAACAGTCGCTTCCAGATTCTGACAGAATTGTTCGATGAGTTCCTGATAGCGTCCACCAATTAAATCTGCATCCACCTGAACAGTCTGTTGGCCTTCCAGAGAATTCAGTTCCACATCACCTTGAAAAGGGAACTCGAGCTCTCCACGATCCAGAACATGTAACAGAGTCACATCATGGCCTTTGACCTTTAGACGTTCGACTCCTCGCGCTAACGCCTCCGAATCCATAAAGAAATCACTCAGGATAAAAACGATGCTCTTCTGAGATAACTGTACGGACACTTGAGTCAGAAAGTCTGAAAACGACCTCGAAGGAGACTGGGTCTGTATGTCCACTTTGGTTAGTAAGTCTATCAAGCGCTGAAATTGCTCGGAATGAGAAGCCGGCGGCAACCACTGTTTCAAGGGAAGTTCACTAACAGCCGCACCTACAGCGTCTCCGTTACGCAAGACTAACCAACCAAGCGCAGCCGCCAGACACTGAGCATATTCATATTTATTGAGACTCTGCTCTGTAGAAAATTGCATACTGGCCGATGAATCGACTAGTAGCACGCAGTGAAGGTTTGTTTCATCCACAAATTGTTTGAGGTAGAGCTTGTCGGTTCGACCATAGACATTCCAGTCGACATGGCGCAAATCATCTCCCTGGACATACTCTCGATGTTCCGCAAATTCGACGCTAACGCCCCGAAAGGGACTCCGATGCGTTCCTGCAAGCAGGCCTTCCACGATCTGGCGAGACCTAACCTGCAGACCCTCAAGGGTTGCTAACGTCTTCGGATCTAAAGACTTTGGAAGACTGGTCACGATGATCCTGACTGGCTGCCGAGTGATTATCAATGTCAGCGTCATTGTCAGTCGACAAGTTCTGAACAATACGCTCAATTATTTCATCTGCTGTCAATTGGCTGGCGATCGCGGCATAATTCAAGCGAATTCGATGACGCAATACAGGGGCTGCCACCGCAACTACATCTTGATAGTCCACCGACAAACGACCATTTAGTAAAGCATGTGCCTTGGCGCCCAAAACTAAATGCTGGCTACTACGTGGACCACCACCCCATGCCACATGTTCCTGAATAAAGGTCGGAGCATCCTGACCTGGGCGAGTAAGTCTTGCCAGCCGAATTGCAAATTGTGCCACATGACTGGCAACCGGCATCTCTCGAACTAACCGCATCGCCAATTGCAAATCCTGAGGTTCAATTACAGATTCTGCTACAGATTGTGTGACACCCGTCGTTCGCTGCACGATCTCCAGTTCTTCTTCTTCACTCGGATAATCAATCAGTAATTGAAACATGAAGCGATCCAACTGGGCTTCCGGTAACGGATAGGTTCCGTCCTGCTCAATTGGATTTTGCGTGGCTAAAACAAAGAAGGGGCTATCGAGCTCTCTGGTTCTGGCGCCAACGGTCACCTGCCGTTCCTGCATTGCTTCTAAAAGGGCTGCCTGTGTCTTTGGAGGCGTACGATTGATTTCATCTGCCAGCAACACATTGGTGAATAAGGGACCGGGCTGAAATTGCATCTCACGCTGCCCCGTCTCAGCACTCTCCTGAATAATCTCCGTCCCTGTGATGTCCGTGGGCATTAAGTCCGGCGTAAACTGAATCCGACCAAATGACAATTTCATGGTATTGGCCAAGGCCTGAACCATCAGCGTTTTAGCCAGTCCAGGTACTCCAACCAACAAGCAATGTCCCTGACATAACAGAGCGATGATCATTTGATCGACTACGTGAGTTTGACCGACGACCTCGACGGCAACCTGCTCACGCACTTGCTGGCATAGCTTTTGTACTTTCGAGACGGCTTGTTCGATGTCTGTATCCATGGCCTCTATTGTTCACTAGTGCTCGACATAGGCCGAGCGTCCACCGCTGTCACCATTTTACCATCAAACAAGATGATTGTTTGTTCCAATACTTGCAGCTGACAGCCCGCTGCGATTGGCAAATCCGTCCTTTTTAACGATTTTAATTGTTGAGCAACATCTAACCCTGCTTCTATCAGGCCGTCATTGGAATCTAGAAAGAACAAACGATCGCCACAGATACTAAACGCTGCGAATGGCGTCCAACCGGCCAACTCATTCTCTTGAAACTCTCCTTGCTGACATTGCAATAGCTTCTGGCCCAGTAAGAGAAGAGTCCCGTCAGACAATTGTCCAGATGTGGTGTTTGCATGCAGCGGCAACTCGATGGAAGAATTCAACAAGCCACTTCGAGTGTCTACCGAAAAGACCGACTTGGAATCTGCAGGCGTTACCACCAGCGTCATGTTATCTCGATTCAATTGAACTCGGGATGATCTAACTGCCTTCTCTTCCAGGCTCGCAGACTCAATTTGATGATAACTACGTGGATAAGAGCAAACCCAATCTAAGTGTCCTGAAAAATCTACCGAGGCTAACAATCCAGTGTTGGTACTGACAATTGCCTGAGCCCCAAAGATGGTCAAGTCCGCCGACATTAAATCGGTGATGGTACGGTTTGCAATCGGCCGAGCCGAACCCAAATAACATCGCCATTTCTGCACGCCTCCGGCCAGATCATAACAAGCCAAATAATGACGACATTGGAATGCCTGATTTTCTCGGATTCCCACCAACAAGTTTTCCCCGACAATACGGGGCGCAGTGGCGAAAACCTGATACGAGTCATCTTTGGCAGGTGGCAGGACGAGCGGAAATCCATCCAGCATCCGTCCCTGCTCGGCCAAATCAAGGACAGCAATCGAGTTACCTTGAATTTGACCGGCTTCTACACTGAGGTGATGTGTGAGAGCGGGATCCCCCTGACGGACGGCTAATAAATCCCCTTCCACATCCAAACTTGGCTTCGCAACGCCCCAATACGGAATCTCAGGGTCATACCATTCGGCTACCTGATCTCCGCCACTCTGTAATAACCAAAACGCCTCATCACCGTCACCAAACAGAGGAGCACCAGTATCCACCTGAACGGCCAGTACACCGTTTAAGGTATTGATGAAAAGGCGTCCCTCATCAACAACAGGGTGAATTTCGAGTCGTTGATCAATTCCGCGTCCGTGCAACAGATCCTCAAGTGAAAGCGTCCAACGCACCGACTCACTGACAACTCTAGGCTGGGATACCTCTTGTATTGACTGAGGAGTAAACTCGATCGTCGACTTTTCACCTCCCAGATGCTGCTGATAGAACCCCAAAAGCAACTGCTGCAGATTACCATCGACTCCCCCTAAGGAAAACGAGTTCTGGCCTGCACTCGCTTCGATCTCCTTTAGTTTGCGCAAGGCCTGAGGCCGACGCTGTTCTAGAATCTCCAATAATGCTTGCCGAGCCAGACGCCTGTGTGAATCTAATGCTGAACGCTCGTCACCTAATTGCCATCGTCCGGTAAACGTGTTGCCCACTCCGACAACCGGCTCTGCTTGATACCGTTCGAGAAACCATCTCGCTCCGATGATGTCATTCGATTCCAGTAAATGGTCACTCAGTGCCAGATTCCAGTTTGAATCTGACCATAGGACCGGAAATTGGCGAGACAGATGCAATGCTGGCTCAATGCCTTGCTTCAATGCCGCCAACTGCCTCGCTTTAGAAACCGTCGCAAAGACATCCGGTCGTTGCGACTGAGCAACCCAGGCATTGACGAAATCGATCACCGATACGAAGCTCTTAAACTCACCTTCTGTGTGATCTGGGAGCGGTACTAAATGGTCACCAAATTGATACAGCAACTGATTTAATCGATCCCCTGCTCTGAGAATCTGATCTGCCTGAAAAGCCTGATTGGCTTGTTCAATCAATTGATAACCATCGGCCGGCAATAGGTTCAATCGTTGATCAGCCAAGCCGACCGCATTGGGAATCGGTACCAACGGCATTTGAGCCATCACACTGGAGGAGAACCAAATCGTTACCCCTATCATCCAGCATGTCACCCAGCGTCCAGCATTGCTCGTTGGCACCGTAGCACTCTCCCTAACTTTGAGAAGCATAACCTTCAATCATGCGTCCCAAATAAAAGACACAAACACCGAAGATCATGGCGACCAATAATCCATCCACTCCGAATCCAAAAACATCCTGTCCAGTCCTTTCTAATTCGCTCTGATTCGTATCAGGGTCATCAAAAATCAACTGCAGTAAAATAGCAGCTGGGAGAATTACCAAACC
>CALKCC010000064.1 GCA_938082855.1 uncultured Pirellulaceae bacterium
CGGGGCGATCGAGACGATGAGGGACGGCTAAGTAGACGCGGCCTGGCTTTTCATCCCGGACACGAATGAATTTCTTCAACCGCATCTCCACACTGTCAATGTGTGGAGGCGCCTGCGTTAGCAAACCTCCGGGTTTATTGATAATCAGGCAGGGCCCCTGTTCATACAGGATTTGAATATCCCCTAGTAATTCTTCCATCGAGAATTGATCATCCATCTAACAAGAAACAACGCCGACCATCATGCTCAGATGAATCGGCGTTGTTAAAGTCATTTAATTCGGCATTCGCATCGCGAACCCGTAAGCGTTTTCAATTAAACCTGACCTGCGGCAGGAACCTCAAACGGTTTACGGTATTCACGCGACAACATTTGACTTGCCTTTTCGTTTCCGACAATCGACTCATCTTCAGGATTAATCTCCAGAAGTTCACCGAATGAGAACGGAGTGACAGCATAATCAACGTTGTTGTCTTTACCATGAGCCAACGTACGCTGGAATGTATCGTGCACATCGTCTTGAGAAATGTGCTTGTCCAGAGCTTCCTTGGCCTTATCAATATCCAGATTGCCACCACAGTTCAAAGAGATATTACCAAGATGGCAAAGTGCACTTGAGAGATGACCTTCATGGATATCGGCATTGAGCAGTTTGTGATCACGAGCTCGCACTGCTTTCACAAAGTTTGCGAAGTGATCACCGCCACCCGAGAACGATTTAATCTGGTTTCCATCTTTATCAAAAGCGGTACCGTTGTGATAGGACGGGCAGACAGCATAGCCTTCTGTCCCTTCAAAAATCACACCGATCTTCGCTCCCTTGTAATCCGAAGTTTCCAAACCACGAACTTCAAAGATGAGAGATTTTTCACCGTAACCATGGGAAACGACCTGAGTGTTTGCTGTGTTACCAGCATCGACATAACCAAATCGACCGCCGTAGCTCAAGGTTGAAACACAGAGATGATCAATGTTTAGTCCCCAGCGAGCGATATCCATCTGGTGGATTCCCTGATTCCCCAGGTCTCCATTACCGTAATCGGTTTGCCAGTGCCAGTCATAATGGAATTGAGGTCGAGAAACCTGTTTCTCCGGTGCTGGCCCCAGCCACAGGTCATAATTGACATTCTTCGGAGGTGCATAAGTGCCGCGTTCACCGATGGACTTACGACGCTTGTAACAAAGTCCTCTAGCAACCTTGACTTCACCAATACCACCATTCTGTACGAAGTCGATTAAGGACTGCATACCAGGGTTAGATCGGGATTGAGTCCCAGTCTGGCAAATACGGTTGTATTTGCGGGCTGCTTCAACAATTCGAGCACCTTCTGAGACATTATGACTAACTGGCTTTTCGACATAGACATCTTTACCAGCCTGAATTGCCCAGATCGCTCCTAATGCGTGCCAGTGATTTGGCGTAGCAATACTAACGATATCAACACGGTCATCCTCCAGCACCTTTCGAATATCTTCTTCGAAAACAGGTACCTTGCCGCCTTGTCGTTTGCCAACTTCCTCAGCTCGGCGACCACCGACGTCACGATCAGCATCACAGATATAGAGAATTTCAGTATCCTGCCGACCAGCAAAAGCACCTATATGGCTTCCACCACGACCGCGAACACCTACAACAGCCACGCCCAGTTTCTCATTGGGGCTTTTGCTTTGTACGTCCTGAGCGGCAACGATAGCCGGCGTGGTTGCAGCAGCTGCTGTCGCTGCGGCTAACATCGATTCTTCGAGGAATTGACGACGATTCTTAATTCCCATGTCATTCTCCCTTTTATCACCAAGGATTGGTTTGTATTTCTTTAGCAGCTTTGAGCCACTAATAAAGCAGTTGTCTTGTTTCTTCAATATAGCACATCGTCGCGGTAATTACCCAGCTTCTCTTAGAGTGGTAAGAGATAGGAATTAATCCGCATTTGCAGCCTCTAAAACTGCCTCCCAGTATTTTTGAGCCCCTACGTAATACCTTAAGACGCTCTGCCGTTTAGTCGGGTCCTCAAGCATCACCTTTTGCTGTCGTTCCTTCAGCCAGTCGATGAAAAACTGAGTCGACGCTTTGCTGATTCGTCGGGCACCACCAATCTCGACATAGTAGGGACCGGAACTGGCCAACCGATAAGTTTTAGGGTTATTCGTCACTGCTCGAATCAACATCCAGCCACTTTCCTTGAACTCCACTTTAGGCAATCGCCCTCCCATCTTGGCATATTCATCCAGAGGGACATTTTCAATAACGAGTCCATCACGAACGATCTCCAAGTACTCAACTTTGTCCTGAATAGCCAAATTCAATGTCGGCTGCAATGAAACGGTTTCCCCTACAGGTGCCTCAAACACATGGCCAGGCAATTTACCGTTTACTAATGGACGCATGAGAGGACCATTGGTTACCACGACCTTGCCCGCCTTAAGATTTTTCCACCAGGTGTCCCAACTGAAACCATCTCCACAGTGAACATAAACTCGGTTATATCCAACCGGATTATCCAACACTCCAGAAGCGGATCCGGCAGACGGAGCGATCCGATGCCCTGTATTTAAGATCTGGTAATAGATTTCCTGTGACCATTTTCCGTTGCCATGGACTCCGGGAAAGCGGCGAGGGTCACGAGCTTTTCCCCAGGCTTCATTTGGTAACACCTTACTCCGCTGCATATGGTTATTAAGCAAACCGATGGAATCCACCATACCGCTGGCAATCCATAGTGGAGTATCCCACCAGAATGGTTTTTCAACGTCGACGTGGACGCCCGGCATACGACGGATGGGGATCAAATACTCCATCGAGGATGGATAAGTTTTCTCTCCCGCCGTAATGTCCAAGATCTCGGGCATATTGTGATACAACAACGCCCCACCATCACGTTCATCCTCGCCACTTAATACGTGCATCCAGCGTTTGCCATCGACTAACTGTAAAGATTCATCTGGCAAATCCAAACCGCTCCAGAGGTTTTGCTTATTCCACCAGGTAATCACCGGTGCCACATACAAGTCCTCCGCCTGCATGAGCAAGGGGACGTCTTTGACAGGGCGATGAATATGCAGATCCCCCGCATACCAGCCTTTTTCAGACATATCTAAGATTCGCTTTAAGGGAATCACTTTTGATTCCCGTGCCCCCGGAAGCATTCTGAAATTGCCATAGTGAATTCGATATTCAGGGCCGCGTTCAATCTCAAACCGATAGTCTCCCGGTGGCACTCGAAGCCTTACTTTTCCGTTGCAAACAAAGTGATCGTGCCAAAACGGTAATGTAGGCGGACGGACAAATTTCCCCGTTGAATCCCATAAGTGAATACGTGCTGGAATCTGCTCCTTGGATTCCGAATCCACAATCTGAAAGTCAATCACTCCAATTTGAGCTACAGCCAGTTCCGGACAAAGCAGAGCTACCAAGAGTCCCCAACACATCCATCGCTTTCCACTCATTCCAAATCCTCTCCCAACTGCACGTCCGAATTTACTCTGATTGACCACGCGTCTCGCCTGACACACGCTGCCATTTAGTATTCAACTAGCGTAGAGTAGTCAAAACTCAGGATTAACGCATCCTCACTCCGCGTCCGCCACTGACAGGACTCTTACCGTTAGAGAAGGTTGTTGTTAGAATCCGAGTAGATTGAACTGGACCAAGCAAACCCCTTGATAGCTCGCTTCTGTATATGAGTCAGGACTATTACAAAACACTCGGAGTATCTCGTGGAGCATCCTCCAAGGAAATTCAAAAAGCCTATCGGGATCTAGCCCGAAAGTATCATCCGGACATGAATCCCGGCGATAACTCGGCTAAGTCCAAGTTCCAGGAAGTCCAACAAGCATATGATGTTCTTTCCGATGATCAAAAAAGAGGTCAGTACGATCAATTTGGTGCTGGCTTCGAACAAATGGGAGGAGGAAACCCATTTGGCGGAGGTGGCGTTGATTTAGAGTCCATCTTTGGCGGAATGGGTGGCGGCGGAGGTGGCTTCGAGCAGTTCTTTGGAGGATTTGGGGGAGGACGTGGTCCGCGACCTCGTCAGGGGCAAGACCGTGAAGCATCTCAAGAAATCCCGTTTGCTACTGCAGTGAAAGGTGGTGAATTCAATATCAATGTCATGACACCTGACGGCGTACGAAAACCACTAAACGTCAAAGTCCCTGCTGGTATCAAACAAGGCAAGAAGATTAAGGTGTCAGGCTATGGGCAACCAGGACAAGGTGGTGGGCCTCCGGGGGATCTGATTATTCAAATCCACATTTGCGATCACCCCAACTACACTCGCTCGGGACGTGATCTGGAGCTGGAAGTCCCCATCACATTAGCCGAAGCGTTAACCGGTACAACGATTGAAATCCCCACTCCCTATAGCAAGATTGACCTGAAAATTCCTCCGGGGATCCAAAGTGGCAAGAAAATTCGAGTTCCCAAACACGGCGTGTCTCACAAATCAGGCAGAGGCAATCTATACGTAACAATACAAATCCAGTTACCGGATTCATTACCTGAATCGATCATTGACCAAATCTCCGACCTCAATCAACCCAGTCCACGCGAAAAGCTTACCTGGTAAGAATTTCATGTCCGCTCCCCAAACATTTCCCCAACGCCTTCGCCTAAAGAGCCCCAGCCAGTTTGCTGAGGTCTACGCAACAGGGCTCTTCGAAGCGGATCAGGTTTTAGTGATCAACCTTCGGGCTAATTCTCTACCTGATAGTCGAATGGGCTTATCGATCCCCAAGGTATGTGGGAATGCTCCGATCCGGAATCGCTGGAAACGCTATTGTCGCGAGGCTTTTCGCCTGCAACAATACGACCTCCCTAAAGGAATCGATTTTGTAATTCGTCCTCGCAAAGGCGCTAAACCTGAGTCGGATGCGGTGGCCCAATCCCTTCACAAACTCCTCCACCGTGCTGCCAGCAAACTGGACCGGAACTCATGACTTTTTTAGTTAGGCTGTTCTTGCTTGCTCGCAAAGGGATTGGTGAGCTACTTATTGGCTGTGTACGCCTCTATCAAATATTCCTCAGCCCAATTTTCGGCCAAAGCTGTCGTTTTACTCCGACATGCAGCAACTACTATATTCAGGCTGTTCGTAAACACGGACCGATCAAAGGGTCACTCAAAGGAGCTTGGCGAATTTGTCGCTGCAATCCCTGGGGCGGCAGCGGCGAAGACCTACCCTAACACAATTAGCCATCTAGCCATTTGACAGTTAGACAATTAGGCAGTTTTCAATTAGCCCAATGGACAATGTCTAATGAAAAAATGTCCAATGACAATTTGCCAAATGGTTAAATGGCTAATTGGTTAAATGGCCAAATGCTTCTCTGGCTTCGGCCGTCCGGCCTACGCATTTACAGGGTAAATCCCTGGATCCGACTTCGTCCTCCTTCGTCGGACTACGACGGACAAGCTCTTTGTTTCTAAAGCATGACCTTTGGAACTAAGGACGGAGTTTATCCGCCGAAGCCTGAAAGGCGATGGTGGAATGAATAAGCTCTCTCAATTCCAACTCTGCCAGTTTACCCGTCGTAGTCCGTAGGACGTAGTCGGGCCCAACTGTCTAATTGTCTAATTGTCTAACTGTCAAATGGCCAAATGGTCAAATGCTTATTGACCTCAAACCGCGATTTCCCTTATTTTTACGCATGGTTTAGTCGTCCCTCGCCCTTTTGACAGGTGGACGACAGTTGAAATGTGCGCAAAAGGATTTGCGTTAAGGAGTGATTGAGGCATGAAGCCTGCTTTAGATTTAAAAAATACTATCCTGCTAACCGCTGGACTTTGGTCCACTCTATTGCTTTCTGGCTGCAGCCTGACCGATCGAATTCCAGGTTCAAAACAGCTCAAGGAATTAATTCCCGGAGGGGAAGAAGAAACTCCGACTCTCACCGTGGGTGACCTAACCGTCCCCAATGGGATGAATTACCTCAAAGTCGAAAGCGTTGGCCTCGTCACAGGCCTTAAAAACACCGGCAGCACACCCCCTTCAGGTATGCACCGCCAAATGCTCATCGACGAAATGCAAACACACGATGTTGAAAATCCGAATGCACTATTAAGTTCGCCTCAGACATCACTCGTCATGTTACGAGGATTTCTCCCGCCGGGTGTTCGTAAAGGTGACCGATTTGATGTAGAAGTTCGCGTCCCGCCTCATTCAAAGACAGAAAGCTTAAAAGACGGCTTCCTGTTACGTTCACGAATGCGAGAACTCGCAGTGCTCAATCAAAATGTACGAACCGGCCATGTTGCCGCCCTATCGGAGGGGTCGGTTTTGGAGCACACACTATTCCGAGGTAAAGATGATCCTACGAATAGCCGCTCTGGCATCGTACTCGGAGGCGGCGTCTCTCATATGGACCGTCCTCTGGGATTACTCGTCAAAACAAAATACAGTAGCATCCGCACAGCGACCCGAATTGCCTCAGCAATCAATCGAAGATTCCTGCAATACACTGACGAGAACAGCAAGGGAGTTGCCAACGCGAAAAGTGATAATTACATCGAATTAGCGGTGCATGAAAGCTACCGTCACAATGTTTCCCGATATATGAACGTCATCCGAAGCATCGTCGTCGGAGAGTCCCAGGTGGATAGCTTCAGCCGCAAGGAATTGCTATTAGCCAAATTGCTTGAACCAACCACAGCCGCAGAAGCAGCGATGCAACTAGAGGCAATTGGTTCCGAGTCGATCCCCACCTTGAGACAGGGGTTGGCTAGCGAAGATCCCGAAGTCAGATTTTATGCAGCCGAATCACTAGCCTATCTAGATGAACCGGATGCTGCTCCGGCGCTGAGCAACCTTGCCTCGGAGCATATTGCCTTTCGCTGGCATTCCCTGACCGCTCTGGCGGGCATGGATCATGTCAATGCCTTGGATGCTATCACCGAGCTCTTAAACGCTGAGAGTGCTGAAACACGGGTCGGAGCATTCCGAGCTCTTTGGACTCGAAATCCTAATTCCCCTCTGGTAAACGGACGAACGTTTAACGATTTCCATTACCATCAAGTCGAGACATCAGCCTACCCATTGGTGCACATCTCCATGTCCAAGCGACCGGAAGTAGTGGCCTTTGGTGAAGGCATTATGGTCACACCACCAGACCATGTTTTTGCTGGCAAAGAAATCATCATCAAAAACAAAGGCAACGGCCAATTGCAGATCAGTCGATTCTCGCCCAACGTGCCAGATCGTTTTTCCACTTCCACGACCGCTCTTCCCGATGTCATTCGTGCAATCGCCGAGGTAGATGGAAATTACTCGGACGTCGTCGACATGTTGCAAACGCTTAAGAAGGAAAATGCAATCAATGCTCGAGTATTGATTGGGGCACGCCCACGTCCTGTCTGGAATTTCAATCGCAACGACAATTCAGATTCGAGTGCTGACCCCATGGGGTCACCGGCTTCTCAGGAACGATCTCAGTTCGATGTAGCCAATCCAATCCCAGAACTTTATTTCGATCGCCTAGCCGAAACGGAAGCCGATGCCGTCAATCGAAATCGCTCTCGCGTTGAGGCAGATTCCTCAGCAACGCAAACGGAGCAAAGCAACTCGGAGACCTTTCTCGATAAAGTCAAAGCGGCAGTCCCCGGCATTTAACCCATCCTCTCAATAGGTACTCACACTCGATGCTAAAAGCGCTGGAACTAACCGGCTTCAAGAGCTTCGCTGATAAGACGCGGTTTGAATTCCCCGAAGGAATTACCGTTGTCGTGGGCCCTAATGGATCCGGTAAGTCCAACGTAGTCGATGCCGTGAAATGGGTACTTGGTACGACAAGTGCAAAGAGTTTACGCGGCAAAGAGATGGCCGATGTGATCTTCAAGAGTCCCAATCAGTCAAATCGCCGGGATATTAATAGTGCGGAAGCCACCATCATCTTTGACAACTCCAGTCGATTATTACCGCTGGAGCATGATGAGGTTCGAGTCACACGTCGTGTATACCGAAGTGGCGAAGGTGAGTACTTAATCAATGATGAACCGTGCCGACTTAAGGACATTAAAAATCTAATCCGAGGAACCGGGATCGGCGCCGATGCTTATAGCATCATTGAGCAGGGAAAAGTTGCTCGGATGTTGGAAGCTTCCAGCAAAGACCGGCGTCAAATCTTTGAAGAAGCAGCGGGCATTAGTCGCTTTAAGGCCAAGAAGCTTGAGACGCTGCGACGATTAGATCGTGTCGACCAAAATCTATTGCGACTCTCCGACATCGTGGATGAAGTAGAAGGTCGACTGAAGGCTGTTCGCAATCAGGCGACAAAAGCGCGTCGTTATAAAGAATACAGTGACCGTCTACAGCAGCTACGTACGCAGATAGGCCTGGCGCAATGGCGTCAACTCAATGAGCAAACAGAAATCTTCGATCAACAAATCGAAGAATTGGATACCCAATCCAACGAATTGAATCTTCAGATTGAACAGAGTGGTTCGACCATTGCTGAATTCGATTCGCAATTGGAACGCCTTACCGGCGATTTGCAAAGCCAGGAAGAATTGTCTGCCGCAGTACGCGAAAAGATTGCAGAGTTTGTAACGACTCAATCAGTTCAAACTCAGAGGTTGGAAGAACTGGCTAGTGAAATCGCTCGCCACCGCATTCAACTGGCGGTGACTCAAACGAATGTCGGAGGATTAGCCGACCGAGTAAACCTGACACAATTGGAACTCGAATCCTCTCAAGCAACGCTTGAGTCAACACAAACCGAACTTAACACCATTGAATCTCAACAAGGCCAACTAGAAGAACAGCTTAAAGAGATCCAGCAAGACACTGAATTACAACGCACCGAGCAAGTAACCGCGACTAAAAACGTTAGCGAGGCAGAATCAACCCATCGACAATTACTGGCAAATTCAGCTGAACTCGGTGAGCAAAGAGAAATTGTTTCAGGACAACTTGAAACAATCAACAAGACACTCACAACGCTACGTGAACAAGCAACCGATCATCAACAACAAATTGAGACATTGGATGCAGAGTTAGAGGCTGCTGAAGACGAGTCTGAAGTTCTTTCTCGAGAACTTTCGGACAACCAGCGTGTTCATGAACGACGACAGGAAAACCTGCATGCTTTAATGGAACGGCTAACCGCAGTTCGAGAACGCTGCAATGTACTCGAGGAGTTGGAAACTCGAAATGCCGGTGTCAGTGAGGCTGTAAAACAATTACTTGACGAATCACAAGCGTCTGACGACACGTCTCTTCCTTTAGGCATGCTGGGATTAGTTGCCGATTTGGTAGAAGTCGATTTCACGTCGGCCAAACTCGTCGATCTTGCATTGGGAACAAATGCTCAGCTCGTTGTCACAGAGAATGATGCACTGCTTGATTCTTGTCGAACCGGCAGGACGCAACTCGCCTCCCAACTCACCATCTTAAATATCCAAAACATCCGTCAGCCACAAACCCCATTAACACTTGAGCACGACCCCAACGTGGTATGCCGCGCTGACGAATTGGTTCACTGTGCGGAACGATTCAAGCCATTGTTCACGATGTTGTTATCGAACACCTGGATCACTCAGGACCTCACTTCAGCGCAGAACTTATGGCAACGGCACCGCGGTCAAATCCAAGTCATCACGAAAGCAGGAGAGAGGATCGACCAGCACGGCATTACAACGATGGGGCCTCCAGATTCCTCAAACG
>CALKCC010000065.1 GCA_938082855.1 uncultured Pirellulaceae bacterium
TCAATGACTCGCTGCCGTTCAGGACTCGCATGGCTTTTCAGACCATTTGTAATGTCTATAAGTCCCTCTCGAGTATCACCGATCAAGCCGACTTCGACAGGAAAGTTCTTACCTATCTCCGCTGGGTTCTCATCCAAATGGATCACTTGGGAATGGCGTGGAACAGCTTGATTGGGAGTGTAATAAATATACAAACGAAAGAGATCCATCCCGGTAACAAAGAGCACATCAAATTCCTTGAGTCGCTCATGAATCTCTGGTGCCCAGGGAGGTAGCCCTTGACCGTAGAGTGGATGATTTGACGGAAATGGCAAACGCCCGTGCGTAGTACCAGACTCGGTAAAGACCGGCGCACCAAGAGTCTCTGCCAATTCCACGAGTGCTTGATTCCCACCTCTTTCTGTTACGCGACTACCTGCCAGGATCGCGGGGTTCTGTGCCGAATTGAGTAACTCAACGGCTCGCTCAACGGCCTGAGCAGGCGGACGAACTCGAGCATCAGGCACTCGAATCGGCGACAAATCTAATTCCAATTCCTCCACCGGCTCCATTTGCACATCGACCGGTAGCGACATAAAGACAGGACCTGTTGGTGGTGTTAACGCAATCTGAGCTGCTCGTCGAACTGCCGCTGGCAAGTCTTCAACTCGTGACACCTCTACGGACCATTTCGTCCAGGGGCGTGTAACCTCGACCATTTGGCCGCCAAGAATCGGCTCATCGAAATACAAACGACGATCCTGTTGACCGGCAGTCACAAGCAACGGCGTGCCTTCACGATATGCGTTATATAACATCCCCATTGCATTGCCGAGTCCGGGGCATACATGAAGATTGACGACTCCCAACGAGCCGGAAGCCATACTGTACCCATCGGCGATTGCCATAACAGGTACCTCTTGAAGCCCCAGGATGTACTTGAGTCGGGCATCGCGAGTCAGCGCGTCATTAAGCGGAAGTTCTGTTGAACCTGGATTGCCGAAGATGTATTTCACACCATGGTCTGACAAGAGATCCAGAAATAAATCGATTCCTGTTTTGGACATTTGCTCCCGCCTCTGCAAAGAACATTGAGTCGGAAGGCACGGCTGGTGACTGACGCTTCAACCGCATCACACATTTCCGACTTCTAGATTTCGTTATTTTGACCCAAGCTCGCTGTACGAATATTGGGACGCCCCTGGATAATCCGATGAGCCGCCTTGGACGTCCCTGCACGTGTTGTCTTGACCGGAATAATCACCTCTTCTTCGATTGATACCGTCTGAGGATACAGTACATCTTCGGGACCATCGTTGTACCAACTACTCCAAAAGAATTCACCGCAACCCGATGCCACTCCCCGTGCTTCCATTTTTTGCTTTATAGCACCATTTAGATGTTTTGCCGTTGAACTCTTGATGCCCTGCGGTGGAATGACAGTTTCACCCACGAACAACTTATCGGCATGTCGCCCACTTAGAGAAGGACAGGTACTACAGCAACCCACTAACAACGGTGCCGTACAGAGAACAAGAAATATACGTCCAACTCCATGCCAAACTCTGAGCATGATATCCCCCCGGATTGATTTCAAATTGAGTGCAAACTCACCAATTCGCATCTGACAGACGCGAATCTATTGAAAATATCGGGATAGAGGACTCGTTATATTCGGTAAAATCCGCAAACTTTACCAAAACAGGCCTGTGAAATAAGACTAGAGATGAGCTAGAACAGCGTCACCCATTTCAGCCGTAGTTAATTCTCCGCCCAAATCGGGAGTCTTTGCACCGCTTGCTAACGCGGCTGCCACTGCCTGACGCACATCTTCAGCTGCTTTCGGGCAGTCTAAATGTTCGAACATCATCGCTAAACTCAAAATAGCTGCGACGGGATTGGCAATGCCCTGCCCGGCAATATCAGGCGCCGATCCATGAACCGGTTCAAACATGGATGGAAACTCTTTGCTCGGATTCTCATTGGAGCTTGGTGCAAGTCCAAGTCCTCCACCAAGAATCCCTCCAAGGTCTGTGAGTAAATCTCCGAAGAGATTGGACGCCACGATCACATCAAATCGGTCGGGCCAGCGAACGAGGTTCATAACAGCAGCATCACAATGCATGCGTTCTGCCTCCACATCCGGATACTCAGGCTTGAGTTCCTCAAGAATATCATCCCACATGACATAGGAATATTTCTGGGCATTGGACTTAGTGGCCATCGTGAGTTTATTACGACGTTTACGAGCAGTTTCAAATGCGAAACGTAATATCCTCTCTACGCCTTTGCGTGTATGAACAGCGGTTTGCACGGCAACTTCATCGGGAGTCCCTTGCTTAAATCGACCTCCATTGTCGATGTACTCGCCTTCTGAGTTTTCACGGATGACGACAAAGTCGATATCCTCAGCGGTCCGTCCGGAAAGCACACTCGTTAATCCTGGGAATAGGTTCGCTGGGCGGACGCAGGCGAACTGGTCAAAAGCCTGACGGATTTGTACGAGTGGCGACAGAGTGACGTGATCTGGAATCTCGTCTGGCCAGCCAACTGCGCCTAACAAGATTGAGTCTACATCTCTGATCTCATCTAAAAATCCATCCGGAACAACCGTACCGTGTTGTTTCCAGTACTCATATCCCCAATCCAAGGTCTTGGTCTGAAAGGTCAACGAATGCCGTTCACCAATCCGATGCATTACGCGTACTGCTTGCTCCAAAACATCCGGACCAATGCCATCGCCGGGATATAGTGCTATTTCAAAATTCATGCTGTCGTCCTGCTATCCTATTGTTCTATTTTCGCCTTGCTCGCCGACGATACTTTTGACGGCTTCTACTTCTGGTTGTTCATCCATTCCCAAACAACCCAACCTACATGAGCCATCGAAATTGCAGAGCACTTATCTGCTGTATCCTCTGTGGTATGCCAATACGTCTGACGAATCTGAGGACTGGGGTAATCAAAATCGATGATATCAATCGTCGGAATTCCTGCAATTTGGTTAAGTGGAAGATGATCATCTCTCACTTCGTGTCTCGCACTCGCTCGGAATTCTGAGACCCCTAAACGTTTAGCTGTTGCCCACACCTGCTGTACAACTTTGGGAGCCAGTCTGCGTGAGTTTACTTCCTGATAAATCTGTAAGTTAGCATCGGCGACCATATCTAACAGAATGCCAGCAACATATTTATACTCCGGCTTATCGGTAACATATTGCTGTGCGAAGTGAGTGGATCCTAAGAAGAACGGGTCTCGCGCACTGTTATACACAAGCTCTTCTCCATCAAAGAGAACCATATCAATTCCATACTTGGATTCACATTCACTCATTTTCGCTGCCAAAGCACACAGGACGGCCACACCACTACCACCATCATTGGCACCAACGAAAATTCCACGTCGGTTTTGAGGGTCCGGATCATTGTCCGGAAATGGTCGCGTATCATAGTGAGCACAAAGCACAATGCGTTGCTTTCTTTCTGGGAACCAACGCACAATCAAATTGGCCATATCGACGGCTTCCACTCCCTGCTGGGAGATCGGATTCTTCGCCTTAAACCGTTGATATTCAACCACTCCACCCTGCTCTTTAAAAATGGCTTCCAGCATTTTTTGCTGTTCGAGCATGCCTTTTGAGCCACTGAATCTCGGACCGATCCCCACGACTTTCTCGAGGACGTCCATTGCAAGATTGCCATCAATAGGAAGGCTCTCTAAATAAGCCGCGTCCTGTTGCTGAGCGTAATCTGTGAGTGCTTGTTGTGTTGTAAGAGTGAGCAGTTTTTCCCGCATGTCGGGAGTTAACCGTCCCTGACGCACATACTGCAACATGATATTACGCCGCACTTCCGCTACGTCGCTGTTCTCATCCGTCGATTCTCCCGCTCCGGGACAGCCCAGCACCATGGAAAATGCAAGTAGCAGAAAAGGCCAACTGATTACCTTGATTAAGTTATTCACGTGGTATCAAACTCCTTTAGTGAATTCCAATGCACTCATCATAGGACATTCGGGTTAGTCAGGACAATTGCCCTTAATCCGTCAAACTAATCTTGTTTTCAATCCGGCCCTTCCCATAGATTACCTTTAGCCAAGCTAATCCCTGAATGACTGGTGGAAATCTCCTCATGATTAATGTCTCTGAAGTACTTCAGCATTGTTCCGAAATCCATGTTGTTCTGATGAATGGAAAGACGCTGACAGACGGAGCATCAGAAGGCCTCGAAAGCATTGTTAGTCAGCAGTACCATGCTCACTGGATGCTCCGCCACAACGGTTCTTACGACTATTCACCAAACAGTATTCAAGCCTGGGTCTTTCGAATTGACGACTGGATCAGCGATCGATTGCAGGAATTGAATATCGAGTGCGGCAGCTCAAGCTCCCTCAACACTGAAACTCCCGGACTGGCATTTGAACGCCTGTGTAATCTTCTGTTGGATTTAAAGACACTGGAAGACGGACATCCGGTTGAGACTGAGTTGGCTGGCACACGTCAGGTGCGTCAACAAGAATTAGCCATTTGCATGCTACAGATCGATGACATTTCTCAAGCCCTCCAAGTCCTACTGGATGATATCTTTGCCGGCCGGAAGCGACATCGATCCTATCAACAATTCCGTATGTATAACGACCCAGAAATGAATGCCTATTTGCATCAGGCCGAGCGTCGACTGGCTGGCTAAGCGACTTAATTCGAAACGCACTCAAGTTCGATTTTTGCTAAAATGAGCTTTGACTTGGTTGAAACACCTGCCTCTCGAATAGCTATGCACTCACTAACCCGAATTTCCGCCCGTTACTTGCTTGTTGCTACCATTTTCATTGGTAGCTTTCTGAGTGTCGGCCTGAGTGTCGGCTGCGGACAACAAGATTCACCTAACCTTGCAGACGAGGTAAAACAACTATCGAGCAGACGGTTCATTGACCGTGAGCAAGCCATGTTGAATCTGATCGATCAGGGCACGGTAGTCATTCCGGAAGTCGTAAAACAACTGGAGCAACAGAATTTTGAAGGGATCACTCGCTCTCTACACATTCTTTCCGAGTTAACGCTTTCTGACAAACAGGGTTTTCGTGCCAACGGTGTTCCAAGACAATCACTGGAAACGCTAGCCAACTCAGATCATCCGCGAATTGCTCGACAAGCGGCTTCTGCATTAGATCGCATCAACGTTGTCCGAGAGGCGGATGCCATTCGAGGACTAACCAAACTCGGAGCTCGCTACAATCGGGTCTACACTCGAGTCGGTGCCGACTCGAGATATGTTCAACAAATCCATCTCGACAGCGGCTGGAGAGGAGAAGCCGAAGACCTCTATATGCTGCCTTGGGTGGCCTCTGCCGAAGAATTGCTGATTGAAGAGCTAGAACTCGATACTCAGTGGTTTGAAATAATTTCACGAATGAGAAAGCTCACTTCACTCGTAGTCAAGCGTTGCCCTTTAACCGACGAGTCCGCGAAGCATATTGCCAAGCTCACCTCTTTAACAAATCTGGATATCCGATATTGCCCACTGACTGACAACGGGTTCGATTCTCTCCATCCACTTAAGAAGTTAGCCTATGTGAAGCTATACGGAACAAAGGGGACCAAGGAGGGAGCACTTCGGCTACAACAAGCGATCAAAGCTGAGTTAGACTTTCGTCTGGGGGCATTTTTGGGAGTCGGCTGCCGGCAACCTCCCGCAGCCTGCTATATCGAAAGCGTGCAACCCAATACCGGAGCATTTAAGGCGGGATTAATGGTCGGCGATATCATTACGGCTTTTGATGATCGTGCGGTTAAAGACTTCAATGATCTGCGTACGATCATCAGTGGGCATCGCCCAGGTGATAAATCCAAAGTATCCATTACCCGAATTGGCGTCCCTCAGACGGCGGCCTATAACAAGACGGAAGATTCCATTGTTAAAGCCCGCGTAAAACCACATATCGCCGGTGTAGTCGTAGAAGAAATCCCGGAAGACTGTGCTTTGTTTAAAGCTGGTTTACGAAAAGGGCATGTCGTTACTAATCTACACCTCGTAGAAGTTAAGACAGCGGAAGAATTCCAAAAGGTGCTTCAGGATGCACCGCTCGGACCTGTTCGATTTGTCTATTCCAATGATCCCAAAGAAATGGTGATTGAAGTGGAATTTGGAGAATGGGACTAAAAACCTACACGACAATGACTCACATCAAACATCTCTATATTGCTTCAGGAGTAAGCTCATGACTGACGTGAATCGTCGCGATTTTGCCAAAGGTACAGTCGAATCACTCGTTACCTATTCACTGTTGAGTACCCTATTCAACAATGAGTTGTTTGGTGCTGAAATCAAACCAGTCGCAGCGCAATGGCTCAAAGACATTCATGAACTTGGTCAGGACCTCAAAGGGAAGAAACTTACACAACTACAGTGGAAGGCGCAATGCGAGAAGCTCTTTGCTCAGGCTAACCTTAAAGATCTGATGAAATTTGTTAATTTCGGTGGCCGGATTTCATCGACTCCGTTCCGTGAAAAGGGAGAACGCCCGATTCACTTCAAATTCCCAGAAGTGGAAGGACTCCCAACGAATCTAGTTTTTGGCCATCAGATTTTTAAGCTCAAGAAAGGGCAAAGTGTTGTGCCGCACGGGCATAACAACATGGCCACTGCCTTCCTGATCATGAAGGGTGAATTCCAAGGAAAACACTATGATCGTCTTGAAGATACGGCTTCTCATATGATCATTAAGCCAACGATCGACAGTAAGTTTAAGCCAGGGGAATGCTCGACGGTCACGCAAGTCAAAGACAATGTACACTGGTTCAAAGCGGAATCGGATGAAGGGTACATTTTCAATATTCATGTATTGGGGTTAAATGGAGGTTCCAGTGGACGCGTCTATGTAGACCCCAATGGAGAAAAGCTCAGTGGCGGGCGCATTCGTGCTCGCAAATTGGGCGCGGCAGAAGCCACTAAGCTTTACGGTTAACGACGGTTAATGCGACCTGAGCATTGGCTCATTGTCATCAGACTTTAGCTAGCTCAACAAACAATCCTCCCAGTTCAATCCCACCAATTTCTCTGAGTATCATCATGAAAACGCTCGAATTAAACCATGTTGCCATTCATGTCGAAGACGTAGAACGCACCTGCGATTTTTACTCCAATGTCATGCAGCTACAGGCACTGCCCCGCCCTGCCTTTGATTTCCCAGGAGCATGGTATTTGCTCGGAGAAGTTCAGGAATTGCATATCATTGGGAATCGTGATGAACAGGTAAACGGGCATCCACGTGGCAATCATTTCGCACTCATGGTGGACGATATCGATGCCTGGGAAACGCATTTAGATTCCTTAGGAGTCGAACACTACCCTCGACGTGTGAGACCTGATGGTGCCCAACAATTATTCCTGCATGACCCTGATGGTCATACGATTGAACTCTGCGTCCCTCCTCCATCCGCCGAATAACCTGACAGCTTTGGATTTACGAACACTATGGATTTAGACATCAATGACAACGGCGTATTAATCGTCGGAGGTGCCAAAGGCATTGGCCACGCCATCGCGTTGGAATTTGCTAAAGAAGGCGCCGACGTAGTACTGGCTGACATCGATCCCCAAGTCACAGAAGCGGCTTCTACCATGGCGGAGACTGCAACAGGTAGAATCTCCGGCGTCGTTCTGGATGCGACAGATTATGAAGCGGTCAAACAACTCGCCTCCAACATGCAAGAGCATACCGATCGACTTAATCACATCGTGTATGCGGCTGGTGTCGGGTCCAACAAATTCGGTTTTCCATTTTGGGAGATGGAGCCTGCCGATTGGCCATTTGTTTTGGAAGTCAATCTGATGGGCGCCGTCAATGTTGCGCACGCTTTCGCCCCTCACATGCAGCAATGTGGTGAAGGCTCCTTATTATTCATCGCATCCATTGCTGCCCAAATGGGATCACAAACCGATCCGCCATACAGTGCAGCAAAAGCGGCTATCGTTAATTTCATGCAGGTGGTGGCAAAAGACTTCGCATCCTACAACGTTCGAGCCAATGCGATCAGTCCGGGAATGATCCAAACGACATTGAATAAGAGTGTCTGGGCAGCCTGGAACGAACGGCAGGACGAGGCTGATAAAAAGTCTTATGAAGACTGGGCAGGAGAAAAGATAAGCACGATCTGTCCACTCGGTCGCTGGCAAGAGCCCAGTGACATTGGAAAAATGGCTGTCTTCCTCGCCTCAAAAGCAGCGAAAAATGTGACTGGGCAGACGATTAATGTCGATGGTGGCATCATCATGCACAGCTAGAGTCCATGCGATAAGAATGTGGATTATTCACTCGCTGGTGGCAACACGGTTAGCCAAACTCGCTTTCGAATGTCCGTTGAGTTCTTAAGCAAGTAGGTAGCTTCCACGGCACCTTCTTCAAAAGTCCCGCTGATAGTGATGGGTCCTGAAAACGCTTGAGGTTCACCCTTCACAACTAGTTTTACCGATTTGGCAGAATCGCCACTGGCCTCTGACTTAACCATTTCTGCAGTAAGTCCCTCGGGCAATCCCTGAACGGCAACATCGATAACCTTGTTAAATCCACCGCTGCGAAGGACGGTCACGGGAATCTCCAGATTATCCTTGGTCTTTATGAACTCACCTTGAGCAACGGTCAGAGATGCTTGTGGAGTCTCCACTTTAACATCCACACGGTACGCGAATCGGGCTCCGCCCTGTCTGTGCAAATCTCGAATGCTTAACAGATAATCACCGTCAGCCGGCACCTTGTAACTGAATTCCGGATCCCGTTCATTTCGACTTTTATCGTCTTGAGTCGAGAGAACCTTTCCTTCAGTATCAATGATCTGAATGATGGGATCGGTCGGGAAACCGATCGTTCTGGCAAACGCCTTGATGGCCAATGTCGTTCCTTGCTTCTGCTCCTTCAACTTCACCACATGCGTTTCTTCACGGCTTTGCAATACGCCACTCAGACTAACCGGTGTTGCAACATCGACGGGCGTCTTTTCACTACCCTCACTCGATAACACGGCGACGTTGCCCTCGAAATTCGCCACGGCAACTGAGCCTGGAACGCCTGGGAGAGACAGATGGCCATTGGCTGACACGACTGCTTCCAACGCTGAACCATCAAACCCTGCTCCAGCCGGCGTCACCGATGTGAGTCCTGAATTCTGGGCAAGAGGGAGACAGAAGTCTAAAAACTTACCTTTGGCTGCCGTCAGCCGGTATACGTAAGTTGAGGCGGCTGAGAACCCAATGGTCGAATTTGGTGTGGTAGGAAAGGCGAATAGTCTGACCTGATACGTACCGGCTTTAGTCGCGGTATAGGTTAATTGAGGATCGATATTTCGTTCATCATCGTTTTGAGCAACAGCAAATCCGCGATCATCAGCCAATTGAAGGATCCCGTCCATCGGCGAACCTAGCAGCGTATTCGCGGTCACGACAAGCGAGACTGTTTCGCCTGCTTCCATCTCGATACCAAATACATCCACATCTCCCGATTCCTTGAGACGGCCATTCATCACAGCGGGTAACGCAATCGTACTCCATTCTCCCGGTTTCGCATTTGGCTCTGTTTCCTGAAGTTCTGGAACACTGTCCACGACAAAGGGAACGAGATTACTGGCTCCTTCCGAGTCGTAAATGCGAAAATAGTACGGACCGGCGGGCACACTTTCGGCGGCCTGGATTTCGACTGAACCTGCCTCCTCTAATACGTTTACCGAAAGGCCTTCCGGTAATTCTCCATCGACTTTGATCGGCCAGGCAGTCCAGGATCCCGACAACGTAATTTTCGTGCTCGTGCCCTGTTGAAGCCCGGCTGGATATAAAGATATCACCGTCGGGGCAGCCGCATCGAGCAGACTACAGGTCCCCAGCATACTCAGGACAAACGCTAACCAGAATTTAATAACTCGCATCGTCACTTTAGTCTTTCAGGGTAAATTCAGGCGTGTTCATTAAGGCCCAGAGAATATAAGAAGCAGCGTTTTTCGGCTTCTCCTGGTTATCGTCAAAGATCTTCTGGCAAATCGCCAGTTCTTCCGCATCCGGTTCACGGCTGTAGCAAAGCAAATAGATGCGTTTGATTACTTCTGCCGGCTCGGCCTTCTGATCGTCGATTAGTTTTGCAATCGCGTTCGAATCATTCGTAACTTTAGCATGGAGCTCTGGTGAGTTCATTAAGTGAAGAATCTGCGTGACCGTCGAATCCGGAGTTCGTTCACACGGAGGGTCCTGATTGGGGTCTGGGCGACCGAAGGTATCAAGAAAGAGGCTGCTCACGCGATGAGTCCAAATTTGATTCGACCTGGAACCATATGGCATCGCCGAGAAGCTGTTAGGCATTTCAGTGATGTCCGAAATCGCATCAAGCAACACTTCGGCTCGTAGACGAACACGATAGTGCCGAGAGTAATTCCGAGTGTCCGCTAGATTACGATCGGTTGGTTCTGAACTGAGTGAATAAACATACGACTTGGCAATGACGCCGATAAGTTTCTTAATGTTGTATTCGTTGTCGGCGAAGTATTGCCCAAGTGCTTCGAGTAAAGGTTCATTGGTGGCAGGATTCGTCGCTCGCAGGTCATCGACTGGCTCGACTAATCCTCGCCCCATCATGTCGGCCCAAACTCGATTCGCCATGACTTTACCAAAATAGTCATTTTCTGACGAAACCATCCAGTCGGCCAGCTTACCTCGCATCGAGTAATCACTTTGCAACTCTTCTTCAGTGAATTCGATGGCACCGTACAGTGGTTTGGGAGAAAGCACTTCGCCAGTGAGTGGGTGCGACACACTTCCGCTTTTGGCTTCCATGATTACTTCTTCGCTGCCTGAGATGGGTGGCGAAAGCCCTGTCCCTTTTCTTCCGACTCGAGCGAAGAACGCTGCAAAGGAATAGAAATCTTCCTGACTCCAGCGTTCAAACGGGTGGTGATGGCACTTGGCACAATCTAAACGGATGCCCAGGAATAGTTGGCTGACAAGCGTGGTCACTTCATCGGGTGACCGGCGGTCTCGAAACAGAGTGGATGCTCCGTTTCTAAACGTTGAGCCTTCTGCGGTAACCAGCCCTCGCACGAATTCATCGTAGGGTCGGTTTTCCCGAAAGGCTTCCCGAATCCAGTTGTCATAGTTGAGGACTGCTTTGATTCCAACGCGATAGGGGTTTGGCCGCAGGAGGTCAGTCCACTTATTGGCCCAGTGATCGGCGTATTCCGGCTGTTCGAGCAGCCAGTCCACCAATCTGTCTAATTTTTCGGGGTGGGTGTCACTTAAATATCGCTGAGTTTCTTCGGGACTGGGTAAGCGGCCGATGATGTCGATATAGAGACGGCGAACGATTTTCGAGTCACTCGCTTGTTGTGACGCTGTGATGCCAAGCAGTTGCAACTTATCCCAGACTTTTCCGTCAATGAAATTCTTGCGAGGCAATTCAGTGTAGTATTCATCCGGCACATCACCTTCTAGCGGGATTAATACTCGGCAAGTTGCAATCGCGCCCATAAACCTGGCCATGATTGTCGCTTCTCCCGGGATCGGCCCAGACTTAATCACTCCCTCATCGGTGACACCCACTACTACGCTTTCATTAGATTGAAATGCGCTCTGTCCAGTAACATCTCGTTGAGTTCCATCTGAATATGAAGCGATCACCACCAATTGCTGCGTTTCGCTTGGGATCATCACTCGATCTGTCGGGAATATCTCAACGCTCTCCAGGACAGGCTCTTGCTCAATACTGCGTGGAGCTCCTGTTTCAATCCAGCGTTTGATGGTCTGATAATCGTGGCTGTCATCCGGGAGACGTATTCCTCCGCCATGAGGCACATGACCTGCTCCTTTCTTGAGTAGGAGACTTTCTTTGGGAGAGGCTGGGAAGATTCGACGTCCACGAGCTTCTCTGGTCAGGGCGTTAAAATCAAAGTCTGAGTCAAACCCTAAGAGCGACAATTGAAATCCGTTTTGCCCCCGAGCTTTCCCGTGACAAGGTCCGGTACTACATCCCCGTGCCGCTAGAATCGGCTGTATATGCAATTCAAAACTCACCGGCCCATCCAGCTCAAAATCGGTGACACCCACTCTAATCTGTTTTTGGTTTTCTCCAATTTGGACGGTAATGGTCGTATTTCCATTCCCTTTTGGATGTAAAACACCATCGGAACCGACTTCAACGATTTCTGAATTAGCTATGTCATAAGTGACATCTGCCGTAACTTCTCGGCTTCCCTTCTCGGTATGCAAAACTGCCACAAGCCGCTGCAAATCGGTACTGTATCGCAATGCGACATCCGTAGGGAACACCTCCAGATCATCTGCCAGGAGGGAATCGGTGACACCCACCGTAAGAAACACCAAAAGTAGGCTGAGCCTAGAAAACACAATTAAATCTCCGAAAAACAACAGGTTTGATCGTCTACTCATTCTACCAAAAACGGTGCCACCCACTCGTTCAACTTCCTACAATTCATGATTAGAATCAGGTGCCACCCACTTTTGGGCACGCCTCTTTGTTTCAAATTGGCTGTCGACGTTCATTCACGATTTGAATTACTATAATATGCTATCTAATTATTGCACTAATGGATTTGAGACATGAATCAGACGGACCCCGATTTCGACATTATTCCTCAATATGATTCGATCGAGGAGATAGACAGGGAATTGAAGTTTTTCCCTGCAGATGTCAATGTCGCCAAGACGCTTTCGAAACAGCAAGTACAGAGTTACAACGAAGAGGGTTATATCTCTAACCTTGACGTATTTAACGCTGGAGAAGCCGAGGATTTGCGGGCTTATTTTGACGCATTGCTCGCTGATGTAATGGCCTCTGGAGGTGATAGCTATTCCATCAGCACGGCTCATTTCAAGCATGCTAGAGTGTATGACCTACTGAAGCATCCGACAATCGTTAGATATGTACAGGATATACTTGGAGAAAACGTCATAGGCTGGGGCAGCCATTTCTTTTGCAAAATGCCCCATGACGGCAAGGCTGTATCCTGGCATCAGGATGCCAGCTATTGGCCGCTAACTCCATCCAAAACTACCACCGTGTGGTTGGCAATAGATGATGCCGACACTGAAAACGCTTGTATGCGTTTTATCCCTCAGTCTCATCTACATGGCCACCTTGAATGGACCGAAAGTAGTTTGGAAGAGAACAACGTGCTGAATCAGACAGTTGAAGATGCGTTGACGTATGGATCTTCCCCCGTCGACAACGTCCTACGCGCCGGCCAAATGTCCATTCATAGTGACCTCTTGTTACACGGCAGTAATGCCAACGACTCTGATCGACGTCGATGCGGCTTAACTCTTAGATACTGCTCTGCGGATGTACACGCATACATGGATTGGAATCTAAAGGGAGTTGTCGTTGCAGGTGAAGCTGACAGTAGAATTTGGCCAGGTGCGTTGCGACCTGCATAAAAAAAGAGCGAGTTCAATGACTCGCTCTTTTTCTACTTGTTCTCTTAGGATCCTAAAGACTATTCGTCTTCGTTACTCTCATCCTGAGGAGTTACAGGAGTAGTAGGCACTGCTTCCTGTTCTTCCGGAACCGGAGCTGGTTCTGGTGCTGGTTCGGGTTCCGCTTGCTGAGCAGTAAGTTGAGCTACAGCTTCATCGACCTGGCTCTTTACTTCAGTGGTTAAGTCGGCAAGTGCCTTCTCCAAGTCAGCTTTGGTTGTTGCTATAACACTTTGATTATCTGTTGCTAGTTTCTTAGCTAGACTGGCAGCAAACTCGTCGTTTTGTTTAGCAAGAGCTTTAGCTAGTTCATCCACTTTCGCGGCTAATTCTGTTTCGCTCGTCTTAGTTAAGTCAGCAATCATTTTCTCGTTTGCACGAGCTTGTTCTTCTGAAGCGACCGCAAATTCTTCGTTGAGTTTCTTAAAGGCGGCGACTAGTCGCTTACGTGCTCGGGTGTTTTCCTGAGCCAGTTTTGTCATCGCAGCTTGGTGAGCCAAATTAAGTTCATTTTTAAACTTTGCATTTGCTTCTGCGATGGCTTTACCCTGCTCGGTTACTACCTTGACTGCAGCAGCGTGCTGCTTTGACAATTCTGCCGCTCTGCTATTGGCATCGGCTGATAACTGAGCAGCCAGAGCTTTGGCACTTGCAGTTAGACGCTGTTGATGCGTCTGAGCCTGATTCTGCAGCTTTTTACTTTCAGCTGCAACTTTTGCTTCAGTAGCCTTTCGAAGTGTTTCAGTAGCGACTGCAACATCCTCGTCTAATTTGTCAGACAGCTCTGAATACAATTCACCTTTTAGCTCCTGCTTGAGCTGTTCACGCTGGTACTCTTTGGCCCGACGAAATAGTAAAGGCTTCTTAAATATCGGATCCTTCTTCGACTTCGACTGCGCCGAAACAAAGTCCACTGTAAGAACGGACAAGCCACAAACAATAGCTAGAACAAAACGCGAATTCTTCATTTTACCAATCTCCTGCATATTTCCTCATTAAAGGAATCGGCACACTCCATTTACGGTGACCGTTAAATATCCCCAAAACAACGGTAAATAGCTCAATTTATCTATTTTAACCGGTAGTTCGTGATTTAGGCAATTCTAAATTCCAATTCCGTGTCACCAAACGGCCAAAGTGGCAATCAGTATTCCACAATACCGGCATAATCGTTACTATTTTCCCCTATTCCGATACTTAGCCACACGGACTATTAGTTGGGTTAAAACGTTGTATTTTAGACACCTTCGCACCACAATCGCTTTGATGATTCTGTTCATTGGCTCTTCCTTAAGTGGCCAGGACACTGAACTTCCAGAATTGACTATTCAGGATGCTGCTCCGCAGACAATCGATCTAGCTCCATCAGAAGCAGAATTGACGCAATCTATTCTGTCGCTGGACAATGACAGCGACAATATTGATGATGAAACGGTGGAGACAATCGAAGACGATAGCGCTGTTACTACAACAAATTCTACCGATGTGTCTGAAGAATATGTCCAACCCGCACGTCTGCGCGATATCGACTTAGATCTCTTTGAAAACCGACTCAAACTCTTTCGTGGGTATGATCAATGGGACACGGATCAAGTGGGCCGATGGGCTCGCATTGATTATCTCATATCCTGGCGACGCGGAACCAATTCTCCCGTATTGGCGACGACCAGTGAACCGGGAACGCCTATCGAAGATGCTGGAGTATATGGACTATCTTCAACATCAAATTTAATGGGAAGTAATACGCTCAATGATGAGTCCACTCCTGGAATTCGGGTCGACTTTGGAAAGTGGCTTCCAGGCACAGATGCAGCGTTAGGTGCTCGGTTTTACTCCATGTTCGATGCTGGTTCGACTCACTCCTTTGATGAAGGAATTGTTACACGGCCATTTTTTAACGTTGATGCGGATGAAGCACAATCGTTACCTGTTAATTATCCTGGTAGTGAAGCGGGGGCGTTAACCATTAGTTCTACAGCCAAAATGCTTGGCACAGATGTTTACATCATGCGACCGTGGAGAAGCAGCGGCATCGCTCGAGTCAATTTCATTGCCGGCTATCAATTCAGTCGATTCGACGAGTCTATCAGCATCTCAAGTGACTCCACTAATCTTGACGGACGAAACAACATACCAATTGGTACTCAGCTTGAAGTCACGGACTCCTTTCGAACCAAAAACGTATTCCACGGCGGATTGCTCGGGCTATCTTCTGACATCGATGGTGGCGACTACACTATTTCCTTTTTGGCCAAAGTAGGGATTGGGGGAGTTGATCACACCGTCATTACAAGCGGAACATCAATTATCACTGACCCAGGTGGTGGAACAAATTCGCTAGATGGCTTGATGGTACGAGAAAGTAATCGAGGAGAGTTCACACGCAATCGTTTTACGGCCATACCTGAATTCAGTGTACGGTACACGAAACATTTGAATGACGCGTTAGACTTCTCATTAGGCTATTCAATAATCTATTGGGGGCACGCTGTACAACCTGGTAATCAAATCGATTTCAATGTCGATATGACTGACACAACAGGGCAACCGACGATGCCATTCGAAATTGACCACTACTGGGCTCAATCATTAAATATGGGTGTCACCTTTCGCTATTGATCAAGGTTGAGTTGACTAGAGACTCACTTGATTCCGCTTTACCAGATTTAGTTTGGGTGGTAGACGTATCTGGCCGTGCTCATGCCATGTAAGCACCTTTTCTTCTTCTCCACTGCCGTTTGAGACAGTAGTTCTGGGCTTCCGGCAAATAGGCGATAGCTCTCTTCAAAATTGCTGGCCGTTTTTCGCCAACGTTCTGGATCTACCCCTAACCTTACTAGGAGTTTCTCAGCAGTCGCAGGGCTAGAGGACTTGTCAGGTCGTTTGCATCTAGACACGTAATCTAGGACGTTGAGATATTTGTTACGGTCAAACGGTAGAAAACTCTCACAAGCTAACACATTCGAAACCCACTTAGTATTGTCTTGGCTTTCTACAGATTCCGAGAGAGCTCTCTGCTTTTCAAGTTTGTCAGAATCCATCAGATTCTCTAGAGAGCAGCCTGACGCAAGCCGCACCAACTTTAATCGTCTCACCAAGCTGGTGTACTGGGAATACTCTGGAAGTTCCACAATATTGGCACGAAGCGGATTTAGCTCAACGTATATCGTCGCTGCTAAAACCGACGCAGAGTCGAGAAGCTTTTGACAATGGAATCGCCCTTCCCAAAACCGTCCCTTCTTATCATCCACTTTGTTTGCTCTTCGCGCGACAGCTTCTTCCCATCTTGCCATGAAGATTGAGATATCCGTTAGTAAATACTTTCGCCTATGCAATTCTTCTGGATCCGAAAGTAGCTCTCGAACTCGCTCCGGATCAGCCTCTTCCGGTAAGGCTTGAAGGCATTGAAAACCAGGGTATAGGCGTACAAGACGCTTTGCGATTTCTACGTCGTCCATGTTTTCAAGTAAATCTGGACGATTACGAAGAATGGAATGCGTGTGATTGTCCATGACAGCATACGCACAAATCTCGATGAGCATTACATCGGTCAACGACTGAAACCATTCTTCGATCCATCTCTTACGTTGGTGATTCGATTTACCGGTCTGAAAATCATCGCCTAGAAGAAACGCCTGACGCACGCATCGTGTCGTGACATGGTAAATACCGACCTGCTGTCGATTAAATACATCTTTACGCCTTAGAACCATCATTCAATTCCTTTTGAAAAGTAGAAAACACATCTCCCTACAAATAGAGTTG
>CALKCC010000066.1 GCA_938082855.1 uncultured Pirellulaceae bacterium
CGTGTTCAAATAGAAAGCTGCAATCTTGAGAGTTCTCGTTACCGGGGCGGGTGGATTTCTAGGTCGTCACATTGCAATGCAGTTAATCGCTGCCGGACATGAGGTTCGTGGCTTTAGCCGCAGACTCTATCCCGATCTTCAAGAGCTAGGTATTGAATGGCAGCAAGGTGACTTACAGGATCCACAGGCCGTAGAGTTAGCCTGCCAGGACATGCAAGCCGTAATTCACTCCGCAGCTGTCCCAGGGATCTGGGGATCGTGGTCTATGTATCATGGAATCAATACAGTCGGAACCCAGAACGTCTTGCAGGCCGTTCGTCAACACGACGTCGGAATCCTGGTGTACACCAGCAGTCCCAGCGTAACGTTTGGAGGAGATAACCAATCTGGTATTGCCGAGGATGCCCCATATCCCGACCGATGGCTCTGTCACTATCCGCATAGTAAAGCGTTAGCAGAACAGGAGGTACTAGCAGCGAATTCCCCGGGAACACTTGCCACATGTGCCCTCCGACCACATCTAATCTGGGGCGAAGATGACCCGCATCTGATTCCTCGTCTCATTGAGCGAGGCCGAGCCGGTAAACTCAGGATTGTAGGAAACGGGCAAAACCTCATCGATATGGTGCATGTCAAAAACGCGGCCTACGCTCATCTGTGTGCTTTACAGGCACTGCAGGAATCTCCTAAATCCAGTGGCAAGGCCTATTGGGTTTCTCAGCAGAACCCGGTTAACTGCTGGGAGTGGATCAATCGCATTCTGTCGTTTGCAGGAGTGCCACCGGTCACTCGAAAAATCCGTTTTCGGACGGCATATCGAATCGGTGCTGCACTGGAAGTCATCTATCGTCTATTCGGTATCAAAGCGGAACCACGTATGACTCGTTTTCTAGCTCTGCAACTTTCTGCAGATCACTATTTCGACAATCATCGTGCACAGACTTTATTAGGCTATCGCCCTTTAATTTCCACCGAGGAAGCCATGGCCAATCTGGAATCTTTTCTGCGTAACGCCAACCAGTAGCCGAGCTTCCATACGGCAAGAATTGTCACTCAAAAGACGGCTGATTTGGAGAACGACAGTCATCGCGTTCACTTGCCGCCTGCTTGCAAAACCCTGCGACTACCCTTACTTTTAATGGTCTAGAGCTTCTAGACCACCGCAAGCAAAACGCAACCAAAAGCATAACTTAAGAACTCACAGACGGCAGCATGGCCCTTACACACCATCAATATTCGCCACCGGCTCTCCCCCGTATTGTCCTGACCGGCATTGGACTCACATCACCCAATGGCAACGATTTGGCTACGCATCGAGCCGCCTTGCTAAATGGCAAGAGTGGCGTGCAGGATTATGAGATCCGTTATGTTGGCAAGACTCTTGCAGGCATCTGCGATTACGATGCCTTGAAACATCAAAACCGACGTGAGGTTCGTCGGGGGACACGAGCAGGCAGCATTGCTATCTACAGCTGTAACGAAGCAGTGATCGATAGTCAAATCAACTGGGAAGCGATCGACAAATCCCGAGTCGGCATTTATCTCGGTGTCACTGAACATGGTAATGTTGAAACCGAAAATGAAGTCTATGAATTAAGCCAGTTTGACTACGACGTAAGTGTTTGGAACCACTTTCACAATCCCCGAACTGTTGCCAATAACCCTGCTGGTGAAGCCGCCTTGAACATGGGAATCACGGGGCCTCATTACACCTTAGGTGCCGCCTGTGCTGCAGGTAACAACGGATTGATTCAAGGAGCACAAATGCTGCAACTTGGCCAGTGCGATATTGCTTTGGCTGGAGGCGTCTCCGAGTCCATTCACACATTCGGAATTTTTGCAAGCTTCAAGAGTCAGGGAGCATTAGCCGAACACACGGATCCTACCAAAGCTTCACGCCCTTTCGATAAGGAGCGCAACGGAATTGTCGTTTCCGAAGGGGGGTGTGTATACACACTTGAACGACTCGACGATGCCTTAGCACGTGGCGCTCACATTTATGGCGAGATCGTGGGACATTGCATTAACACCGATGCCACTGATTTCGTACTTCCCAATCCCGAACGCCAATCCGAGTGTATTGGATTGGCCTTACAGCGGGCAGGAATCACTCCGCAAGACGTTGATATCCTCAGTACACACGCCACTGGAACACTGAGCGGTGATATCCAGGAAATTAGTGCTTTGCGGCGTGTCTTCGACTCCGAATGTAAAGTCAGCATCAACAACACCAAGAGTTTTATCGGCCATTGCATGGGAGCGGCGGGCGCTCTGGAATTGGCCGGGAACCTTCCATCATTTACCGACAATATTTGCCACCCCACGATGAATGTCGATGAACTGGATGAAGAATGCTCTATTCCCGGATTAGTCCTAAACGAAGCCAAGCAGTTAGAAAACGTGGAATATATCGTGAACAACTCCTTCGGAATGCTTGGTATCAATTCGACGGTTGTCATCAAAAAGTTTGTTTCCTAAGTTCACTCTCAATCTACGGGGAATTATTGCCTGTTCAGAGATTGAGAGCCATGCTCAGGTAAAAAAGGGCAAGGAAGCGCTCGAGTCGTAGTTTTTAGCTAGAAGCCCACAAGATTGTGGGGCCTATCCACTTTAGCTTCCTTCCCAAATCCAATTGTTGATTTGAGAAAACGATGTGGAATCCGTCGAATCTACCACTATGTTTTCTCGACAAAAAACGGTAAATTTATTGTTTCTACATAGAACTTTGGCGTTCTACTATTGATAAATACCCTAATTGCTTGGAGCTATTCAGGAATGAGCCCTGCTGAAATACGTGCTGCCGTTATCGATATTTTGGAAACGATCGCGCCGGATGAAGATTTATCCAATCTGGATGATGCGAAAGAATTTCGTGACCAAATGGAATTGGACAGCATGGACTTTTTAGATATCGTTATGGAACTACGAAAACGATATCGAGTCCAGGTTCCGGAAGAAGATTATGAGAACTTGGTAAGTATGGCTTCTACAGTCAGTTATCTAGAACCCAAAATGGCGGACATCCCAGCAGAGTAGTGTACGATTCCATCATCATAGGCGCGGGAATGTCAGGTTTAGCGGCCGGCATCAGAGCAGCATACTACGACCAGAAAGTCTGTGTGCTGGAGCGTCACTATACGATTGGTGGACTTAATTCCTTCTACCGTCTACGCGGACGGAATTACGATGTCGGGCTACACGCAGTCACCAACTTCACACCTCCGGGTGCTAAAAAAGGCCCGTTTGCTCGGCTCCTACGCCAACTTCGGATGAAGTGGGATGATTTCGGCCTTTCCCCGCAACTGATGTCTTCCATTTCCTTTCCGGGAATTGAACTGCAGTTCGACAACAACATCGATTTACTTCGAAGTGAAGTCTCCAAAGAATTTCCACAGCAAATCGACAACTTCGACAAGTTGATTGCTTCGCTTATCGACTATGACGATCTCGAGCAAAAGCACTTTGAGGTCTCCACTCGAGAGCGGCTTCAAGAAATCATTACTGACCCACTACTGGTCGAGATGATCCTGTGCCCCATCATGTGGTACGGCAATCCACGCGAGAAAGATATGGATTGGGGGCAATTCTGCATCATGTTTCGCAGCCTGTTTCTCGAAGGATTTGCACGCCCCTTTGATGGTGTGCGACTGATCCTCAAGAAGCTCGTCCGCAAATTCCGGGAATTGGGAGGCGAATTAAAACTTCGAACCGGTGTCAGTCAAATCAAAATTGATAATGGCCGGGCAGTCGGAGTGGTATTAGATTCGGGTGAAGAACTCAGTGGCAACAATATCCTGAGTTCCGCCGGAGCTGTCGAAACTTTCAAGTTATGTGATTCCGACGAGCAGCTGCATGCTCACACAACAGGCCAACTCTCGTTTGTCGAAGCGATTTCCACCTTGGATAAATATCCTCGGGAACTTGGTCACAACAAAACCATTGTATTTTTCAATGATTCTGAGACGTTTCATTGGGAACGACCAACGGACGATTTCTGTGACGTACGTACCGGCGTTGTTTGTACTCCAAATAACTACTGCTATGACGAAAAGGACGGCGACCTTCCGGAAGGCGTCATGCGTGTCACGGCATTAGCAGACTATGAACGTTGGCGCGCCGTAGACCAAAGTGACTATCAATCCCAAAAGCAATCATGGTTTGATCAGGTACAAGCTTCGGCTGCCAGATTTGTACCGGACTACCGTCCGCATGTCATTGATACCGACATGTTCACACCACACACGATCCATCGATTTACCTGGCATGAAAACGGTGCCGTCTACGGCGCTACTCGGAAATGGCTGGACGGCAAGACAGACATCAACAATCTATTCCTCTGTGGAACCGACCAAGGTTTTGTCGGAATCATTGGATCCATCGTCAGCGGAATCTCCATGGCGAATCAACACTTACTCGCTCGCTCTTAGATCCAGACTCGAAGCTAATCCAATTCCTTCAGAAGTCCGTATTGGATACTAACAGAGACGCTAAATCCAAGCTAAAATACCCGTTTATACGGTCTCACTAACGACCAATCCTGACGCTTGTAACGGACTCTTACTTAGCAGTATGCCGCGAGATTTCCTAAAAGACGCCAAAGAAGAATATGACGTTATCGTCATCGGCAGCGGACTGGCAGGGCTCACCTCCGCCAATATCCTTGGACGCGCCGGACATCGCGTGCTTCTACTCGAACAGCATTACAAACTGGGCGGAATGGCAACTTGGTTTAAACGACCCAAGGGACATATCTTCGATATCTCTCTGCATGGTTTCCCCTACGGAATGCTCAAAAGTTGCCGGCGATACTGGAGTCAGGAAATCGCTGATCGAATCGTTCCACTTCAGGGCGTTCTATTCGACAACCCGCAATTTACGCTTAAGACGACCTACGACCGTGACAGCTTCACCGAATTGCTGCAAACACAGTTTGGTGTGCCGGAATCTACGGTCAAAGAGTTTTTCGATACGGCGCGGGGAATGAATTTCTACGACGACCAGCAGCTCACAACCAAAGAACTGTTCGAGCGTTTTTTCCCAGGAAGAAACGATATTACCCGCCTACTAATGGAACCGATCACCTACGCCAACGGTTCGACGCTCGAGGACCCAGCCATTACCTATGGCATTGTCTTCAGCAACTTCATGTCAAAAGGGGTTTACACTTTCCAGGGTGGCACCGATTTGATGATCGGCCTCATGGAGGACGAACTCAAAAGAAACGGAGTGGACATTTGCATCAACTGTCCCGCGGAGAAAATCAATACGGACAATGGTAGAGTCAAAAGCGTGACTGTCCACGGACGAGAGATCGCCTGTCGCAGTGTCGTCTCCAATGCCAATCTACTAACGACTATTTTCAAAATGGTCGGAGAAGAGAAATTCGACAAAGACTATGTCCAGGATGCAAAAGACGTACGAGTAAACAACTCTAGTACGCAGGTCTATATGGCGTTAGGCCCTGATGACCACATCGAACGCGACACCGGTGATTTATTATTCACCTCGACTGCCGAAACATTTGAAACCGATTTACTGCTAAGCCGGGACGTCACCAGTCGTACGTTTTCAGTCTATTATCCCGACACTCGTCCCCACGACGCTCGAAACAGACATCTGATCGTCTCCAGCACCAATGCCCGTTGGGAAGACTGGGCAGATCTGGATGACGAGGCATATCAAGCCAGCAAAGAAGATCTCATTGAGACGACGCTGGATGCACTCGACAAATACCTACCCAATGCCCGAGAGCGTGTCGTCTATGCAGAAGCTGCTACTCCACGCACTTTCTACCATTACACCCGTCACCACGAAGGGGCGAGTTTTGGTACGAAATTCGAAGGACTTGCTGTGAGCCAGGCACTCCCCACTCAAATCGCTGGACTTTATCATGCCGGCAGCGTCGGGATCATTATGTCCGGCTGGCTTGG
>CALKCC010000067.1 GCA_938082855.1 uncultured Pirellulaceae bacterium
AGCGTTTGTGAAGGCGTTGCAGCGTTTGGTTCCGAGTGTCACGGAAGATGATCTGATACGGGGACGAGCAGGGGTTAGGGCCCAGTTATTGGGGACTGACGGCAGTTTAATAGATGACTTCATAATCCTATCGTCGCCGCGAGTAATTAATGTCTGTAATGCTCCTAGTCCAGCGGCAACCAGTTCTCTGAAAATTGGTAAAACGATTGTTGAACATCTTAGCGAACAGGTAGACAGGTAACACTGAGATTGGAAAGGATAGATTTTTGCTTCTAGTTCGCATAACCCACCTTCTGGCTATCAGTGGCTAGGAAATACAGTGCTATAATGAACGAAACATCTTGTGGACTATCAATAAAAGAGAAAAGTATGCACGGACAAACAGATGTGGATTTCGACATTCCCATTGAACTGATTCATGAACTCCAGCAGATCATTGGTTCAGACGGAGTACTGACTGCGCATTCAGATCGTATGGTGTACGAATGCGATGGATTTACGATCGAGAAGAATTGTCCGGATGTCGTGGTTTTTCCAACATCTTCTGAACAGATTGCAGATGTTATAAAAGCCTGCAACCGGCACAAGATACCATTTCTTCCACGAGGTGCCGGGACTAGCCTGGCAGGCGGCACACTACCGGTTGGCGGCGGTGTGATGTTGGTTCTAACCCGGATGAAAGAGATCGAAGAGATCAGTTTACGGGATCGATACGCCGTGGTTCAGCCTGGTGTCGTTAATATCCGGCTTACCCAGGCGCTTAAGGGCACTGGCTACCACTATGCGCCGGACCCCTCGAGCCAGGGAGCCTGTACAATCGGCGGTAATGTGGCGACCAATTCAGGCGGGCCTCATACGCTGAAATACGGCGTCACGGTGAATCATGTATTAGGCGTCGAAGCAGTCAGTTCGGATGGTGAAATTTTTCGTTTGGGAGGACCCAACGCGGATCCGAGCGGATTGGATTTAGCAGGAGTAATGGTCGGAAGTGAAGGGACGCTGGCCGTCGTGACACGTGTTTGGGTGCGGTTAACACGTAATCCTGAAGGTGTCCGTACTTTACTTGGTGTCTTCGATAGTGTCGATGATGCGACCAATGCGATTAGCGCTATTATTGGTGCAGGAATTATTCCAGCAGCATTGGAAATGGTGGATCACGATATCATGGTCGCTCTGGAAGAGGCATTTCAGTTTGGGTTCCCACTAGATGCAGAAGCAATCCTGATTATTGAAGTCGATGGAATCGAAGCGGGACTAAATGCACAGCGTGATCAGATAATTGAAATTTGTCAGAAGACAGGAGCGCGGGAGGTCCGGCAGGCAGAAAACGAAAAACATCGACAGCAGTTGTGGAAAGCTCGTAAGCAAGCCTTTGGTGCTATTGGTCGCCTGGCGTCCAGTTTAGTGACTCAGGATGGTGTCGTACCTCGGACGCAGATTCCTCAAATGTATAAGACTATTATGGAAATTGGGAAGAAGTACGATATTCAGATCGTTAATGTCTTCCACGCAGGGGATGGTAATATCCATCCGGTAATGCTATTTGATGAACGTGACCCTTCTCAAACCGAACGCGTTTTAAAGGCAGGCGGAGAAATTCTTCAGGCTTGTTTGGATGCCGGCGGAAGTGTTACCGGAGAGCACGGAATCGGTGTTGAAAAAGTAAAGTTCATGAAACAAATGTTTAGTGAAGATGATTTGGATGTGATGTCGGCACTACGTTCTGCTTTTAATCCCAATAATCGCCTGAGTCCGGATAAGATGTTGCCGACCGCCGGCGCCTGTGGACATGAAAGAAAAGCACCCAGCAAAATGGTGGCGATGTAGAAGCCCGCTCAAGACCTCTTAATGAGATATCGAAAGTGTCAGATTCAATTTATCAATTACCTATTATCCAGACTTTGGAACCATCCTCAGCAGAGGAATTAGCGGCTCATGTGAAGCAGGGTTTCGAACAGGCGATGGCGATGTATCCCCTAGGGGGCCAGACATCGCTGCACTATGGATTGGCACCCCAAACAGAAGGCTGGGGAATTTCCACCGCGGGCGTCAGCCAAATCGTTGATTTTCCAGTGAAAGACCTAACGATTACGGTTGGAACCGGTATCACAATGGGCTTCTTAAAGCAGACTCTTGCAAACGAAGGGCTCATGCTTCCTTTAGATGTGCCTCAGCAGGAGTCGGCGACGCTAGGGGGAGTGATTGCCACGAATACTAACGGCCCGCGACGATTCGGGCTTGGGACGGTGCGAGATTATGTGATTGGAATTGAAGCGGTCAATGGCAAAGGGCAACTGTTTCACGGCGGAGGACGTGTCGTAAAAAACGTGGCTGGCTATGACTTTTGCAAGTTACTTACCGGTTCGATGGGGACATTGGGAGTGATTACTCAGGCAACGGTCAAGTTGAAGCCGATCCCGGAATCGACTGCGACTGTGGTGGTCGCTCTGGATGATTCCGATATCGCGGACGCATGTATTTCCATGTTACTTGAGTCACCGACCG
>CALKCC010000068.1 GCA_938082855.1 uncultured Pirellulaceae bacterium
CCCAATCGTCTCGTCAGCCCGCCAATTCCTTCTCCAATATCGCTCACTCCTTCACACCCTCAACCCAACCAAAGACTACCAATGCGTAAGCCATTCTTCTCCTTGCTGATCCTTGCGACACTCACTGTTGCCACTCTGGCCGTCGTACCTACCGGAGCCCCTGAACCCGAAGAACCCAAAATTGCCAACGCATCGGACGAAGCGGCCAATCAAATCTCTGCTTTTAAGATCCCTGAGGATTTCTCGACTCAGCTGTTTGCCGCCGAACCACTGTTGGCCAACCCAGTCGCCTTTACCGTTGATAATCAGGGCCGAGTCTGGGTATGTGAATCATTCCGCCAAAACCGTGGTGTCACCGACAATCGCCAGCATGATCAAACCTGGCTTGACCGAGACATCTCGGCTCTTACTGTCCAAGACCGGATCGACTACCACAAAGAATTGCTCGGCGAAAAAATCGGCGATTACACTCGATACGACGACCAAATTCGATTACTCGAAGATACCGATGGCGATGACGTGGCCGACAAATCAGCCGTCTACGCAAAACACTTCAATCAAATCGAAGACGGGACGGCTGCAGGAATCCTCGTGAGAAACAACAAAGTCTACATGACTTGTATTCCTCACCTATGGCAACTCGAAGACACAAACGGTGACGATTCTGCCGACCAACGTAAGTCTCTACATTACGGATACGGAGTCCGTGTCGCTTTTCGAGGGCACGATTCGCACGGATTAATCCTAGGGCCAGACGGGCGACTCTACTTCTCCATTGGTGACCGCGGTTACAACATTGACTTTGAAGGCCGGCAGCATTTCGATCCGAGGAGCGGAGCTGTCTTCCGCTGTGAATTGGATGGTAGCAATCTGGAAGTCTTTGCCACCGGACTCCGCAACCCTCAGGAATTAGCGTTTGACCAGTACGGTAACCTTTTCACCGGCGATAACAATTCCGACTCGGGCGACCAGGCCCGCTGGGTCCATGTGGTTCAGGACGGCGATACCGGCTGGAGAATGGAATATCAGTACCTAAGTGATCGAGGCCCTTTTAATCGAGAAAAAATCTGGCACCCCTACAACGAAGACACGCCAGCGTACATCATTCCGCCCATTCGCAATTTTGCCGACGGACCGTCCGGCCTGGTTTATTACCCAGGTACCGGAATGCCCGAACGATTTAATAATACGTTTCTACTTTGTGACTTCCGAGGAGGTCCTAATAATAGTGGCGTCCGTAGCCTCCGAGTCGAGCCTTATGGCGCCAGTTTTAAAGTCGTTGAAGACGCTCAACCTTTCTGGAAGATACTCGCCACCGATATTGCCTTTGCTCCCAGTGGAGGCATCTATCTTTCCGATTGGGTGAACGGCTGGAATGGCGAAGGAAAAGGGCGTATCTATCAGATCAAGCCGAGTGATCCGGCCGTTGTTAAACAGGCCAACGAAACTGCTGCCCTCCTGGCTCAGGATTGGTCGCAAGTTGACACCAAAGACCTCGGAAATCTACTTGCTCATGATGATTACCGAGTGCGACTCGAGGCTCAGTTGGAACTCGTGAGCCGAGAAGAATGCACCGTGCTAGCTCAGGCCATCGAAGAATCTGAAAACAACCTAGCTCAACTACACGGCCTTTGGGGAATCGGTATCCTCGCTCGACACGGCATTTTTGAAATCGAAATAAAGAACGCACTGGCCGACTACCTCGAGCAAGACTACAGCGTCGAATTCAAAGCTCAAGTTCTCAACCTGATTGCTGACCTACGAATAGAATCTGCTGAACCACAATTGATCGAGCAGTTGGATTCCAACGAGGCAAGACTCCAGTTCTTTGCCGCCAAAGCACTAGGTAAGCTCCAAAGCAAGTCAGCCTTTGAGCATTACCTTGCTTTGCTGGAAGACAATCAAGATGAAGATCCCGTTTTACGACATGCAGGCGTGATGGGGCTTGTCGGCACGAATGACATTGAAAAAATCACCCAGCTTCAAAACCACAATTCACGATCAGTTCGCATCGGAGCCGTCGTAGCCCTACGTCGCCTGGCAGCGCCTTCCATTGCAGCCTTTCTACAGGACTCCGATCCCAAAGTTGTTCTGGAAACTGCTCGTGCTATTCACGACCTTCCCATCCCTGAAGCCATGGAGGCTTTGGCCGATGCGACGGATAAAATCAGTTCTCACCCTGAAACAGGACGTCGTATATTGAATGCCAACTTCCGACTGGGAACGCAACAACGAGCCAACCTGCTAGCCCAAGTCGCAGCTGATGCTCAAGCAAAGGAATTACTACGTACACTGGCTGTCGATTTCCTTGCCAATTGGGAAACCCCCTCCAATCGGGATAATGTGTTGGGATTTTGGCGACCACTCGAGTCGAGAAACGTGAGCATTGCCCGGAATGCAATGATCGCTCACCTGGGAGGCATCCTTGCCGGAAGTGATCAAGTTCGAGCCGCTGGCATCAAGGCAGCAGCAAAGCTGGGCATTAAAGAAGCTGGCCCCGTTCTTTACAACGTACTGCATGATAGTGAAGCAGACGCCGCAACTCGAGCTAACGCGTTGGCAGCTTTGGGTGCAATACAAGACCCGGAATTTGCCGAAACCGTTCAGGAACACCTCCAGGACGAACAGGCGGAAGTCCGTGTGCAAGCTCGCCACGAATTACTCGCAATTAATCCAGCCGATGCTATAGAGACGTTAGCAGCGGCCACCTCGTCCGAGATTACCCTCGAACGTCAGGCTGCCTACCGAGATCTTGCCTTAGCTGATTCGGACGAAGCTAGCGAACTACTGTTGACCGCCGTGGAGCAACTACAAAGCGGTGACATTCCTTCCGACACACGTCTGGATGTTCGCGTTGCTGCGAAGTCGGCAGCGGCAGATACTGTCAAACAAGCGATCGCTCGATATGAATCAGAGTTAGACCCCAATGATATTACCGCTGGTTTTCTAGATAGTCTGGAAGGAGGCAATGCCAGTCGAGGTAAAAAGATCTTTTTCGAACGCACTCAGGTTTCCTGTGTCCGCTGTCACAAATTCGATGGCCGCGGTGGCGACGTTGGTCCCGTGTTGGATAAATTAGGGCTGGAGAAAGACCGAAAGTATCTCCTAGAAGCCATTGTTAAGCCCAATGCAGCGATTGCTAAAAACTTCGAAAGCTTAACCATTGTGGATCTCGACGGCATTATCACGACCGGCATTGTTAAAACGAATAACGATACACTGGTCGAGCTTTTAACCGCAGAAGGCAAGTCCGTTAAGATCGCGAAAGAAGATATCGACTTTCAAAAGCAATCAAAGTCACCGATGCCAGAGGACTTGGTAAAATATCTGTCGCTCGACGATGTTCGCGACCTTGTCGAATTTCTGAAGCAGGGTGTCCAATAATCTCAAATAAGCCACGGAACTCGATAATCTCAATACCTCCTGCCAGTGGTTTTATTAGAATAAAGTGCAGGTTACATCTAACCCTTCGAATTCCATTCGGCGTGTTCCCATGCAATTGTTAAAATTCTCCACCGTCCTGACCCTCCTTGCCTGCTGCGTGTCCACACAAGCTGATGACGATGCTGCGGGCCACGCTTTTTTCGAAAAGAAAATTCGACCGGTACTTATCCGTTACTGCTACGAATGCCACGGGGAAGAGAAGCAGGAAAGTGACTTGCGTCTGGACAACTATAAAGATCTGATGCGAGGCGGGGGCACGGGCCCGGCAGTGGTTCCTGAGAATCTCGACGAGAGTTTAATCATCCACGTCTTACGTTATGAAGACGAAGAATTACAAATGCCGCCAGAACAGAAACTGGCGGATGAAGTCATCGAAGATTTCGTGAAGTGGATCGAAATGGGAGCTCCGCATCCGGATGCTTCGAAGACCAAAATCGAGCCTCGGCAGGATGCGGTCGATTGGGAAAAAGAACGCAACTTTTGGTCCTTTCAGCCCATTTCCGATCCCAAAATTCCAGCATTAGCCAAACCACACACAGACTGGGCAACCAATTCACTCGACCATTTCATCTTAAATAAACTGCAACAACAGGGGCTGACTCCTGCCCCCGCGGCAGACAAAATCACTCTTATCCGTCGTGTCACCTTTGCACTAACGGGACTTCCCCCCACACCGGAAGAGGTACAGGCGTTTCTTGCGGACCGCTCCGAAAATGCCTATCCCCAGCTTATTGACCGACTACTGGATAGCTCAGCCTACGGCGAACGTTGGGGGAGATTCTGGCTGGATGTCGTCCGCTATGCAGATTCCAACGGCCTCGACGAAAACATCGCTCATGGCAACGCCTGGAGATATCGTGACTACGTCATTCAAGCCTTCAATGATGACATTCCCTTCGACGAATTTATCGTCGAGCAAATTGCCGGCGACCTGTTACCGGCGGCCGAGGATATTCACTTGACCAATCGCCGACTCGTCGCGACCGGATTTTTAGTTTTGGGGCCTAAAGTCCTGGCCGAAGGGGACGAGCAAAAATTAGCAATGGACATTGTGGATGAGCAAATTGATACGATTGGCCGAGCGTTCATGGGGATGACGATCGGCTGTGCCCGTTGCCACGACCACAAATTCGACCCAATCTCGACCGAAGATTACTATGCCTTAGCCAGCATCTTCAAAAGCACTCATACCATGGAATCCTACAAGCGGATTGCAAAATGGAATGAGAACGAAGTGTTCACTCCACAAAGTAAAGCCGAATATGAACGCTACAACGTTCAGCTGGGCGAGGTTCAAACCCAAGTCAAGGAAACGACGGAGGCTGCCAAACAGGACTTGCTCAAACGACTAGGCGTCGAAACGCTACCTGAGAAACCCGAAGAACAGTTTTCCGAGGCGTTCAAAAAGCAGATTACTGAGTTAAACGAGCAAATTGCGAAACTCAATGAAGAGCGTGGTGAACCTCCGACGGCGATGGGTGTGAAGGAAGCAGAGCCAGTTAATCTCCAAGTTCATATTCGTGGTTCTCACCTGTCCTTGGGAAAACAAGTCTCGCGGCGGATGCCAGAAGTATTCCTCCACTCGCCAGAATATGCTATTCCGCAGGAACAGAGCGGGCGACTTCAGTTTGCTCAGTGGCTGACAAGCAAATCCCATCCGCTGACGGCGCGAGTACTAGCCAATCGTCTATGGCGTTGGCATTTCGGAACGGGCATTCAAGGCTCAACCGACAATTTTGGTAATCTGGGCGACAACCCAGTGAACCCTGAACTGTTAGATCATGCTGCTCAGCAGCTTATTCAGAACAACTGGTCCATCAAGGACTGGCATCGTTGGGTCATGAATTCCTCAACCTATAAAATGAGTAGCACATTCGTTGCTCAGAATCACCAACAGGATCCGGCCAATGCCTACCTCTGGCGATTCCCCGTGCGGCGTTTAGAAGCCGAAAGCATTCGCGATTCCATTCTTGCAGTCAGTGGCATGCTGGACCGGGAAATGGGCGGCAGTATGCTGCATGTCAAAAACCGCCAGTTTCTATTTGATCACACGAGTAAAGACTTAACTGACTACAGTTCACTGCGTCGCAGCATCTACCTGCCAGTGATACGTAATAATCTCTATGACGTCTTTCAGCTTTTTGATTTTAATGATGCCTCGGTCATCAACGGAAATCGAGATTCAACGACGGTCGCACCTCAGGCATTATTTATGATGAATAGCCCTTTGGTGGAAGAAGCAAGTTGTCAGCTTGCTCATCAACTCACAGATCTGCCAGAGAAGCAGCAAATCTCTCAGTTGTACCAACTGGCTTATGGCCGTGAACCTACCAAATCAGAAACTAATTTGGCTCGAAAGTACCTCAAACAATTCATGACTACTCCGGTAATCGTGCAAGAAACACAAGAGCAGCAAGGACAGGAGGTCCAGGAAAATAACGAGGCCTCTGCCTTGCCAATGACAGCGGAATTTCAGGCCTTAAAGCTCCTTTGCCACAGCGTTTTGGCTAGCAACGAATTTATTTATATTAAGTAACTATGTCCCACTTCGACCCAACCACCGATTGTTGCCAGCCCACGAGTCGCCGCACCTTTCTAAAATCGTCGACGTTAAAGACGACAGCGTTAGGATTTGGCCACCTGGCATTGAGCTCCTTACTTCAGGAAACCGCTCAGGCCAATCCATTGGCAGAGAAACAGACGAATCACGTCGCTCGGGCAAAGCGAGTGATATTCCTGTTCATGAAAGGTGGCCCATCCGGCGTCGACACCTTTGACTATAAGCCTCAATTACAAAAAGATGACGGGAAGGAACTTCCGTTTGACAAACCACGCGTTCAGTTTGGGCAGACTGGCAAGCTGATGAAATCGCCATGGAAGTTTCGACCGTATGGTGAAAACGGAGTCATGGTTAGTGAGCTGTTTCCACATGTCGCTCAATGCATCGACGACATGTGTATTCTCAACAGTGTCCATGGAACCAATGCAGCCCATGGAGGCGCATCCTTAAAACTACATACCGGAAGTGACAATTTCGTTCGGCCCAGCATGGGGTCCTGGGTCACCTATGGTCTGGGAACAGAAAACCAAAACCTCCCGTCCTTTGTTACCATTTGCCCAACGCTGGCACATGGCGGGCTAAAGAACTGGAGCTCGGCATTCCTACCGGCGGATTTCCAGGGCACTCCTCTGGGCGTTGCCAGCCAACCTTCCACCAACGCCAAAGTGAAATACACTCAGAACAAGCGAGTCAGCCGGAAGCAGCAACGCCTACAACTTGACTTACTTGGACAAATGAATCGCAACCACCTCGAAGGTCTCGGGCCAAGCCAGGAACTCGAAGGGCGAATCAACAGTTTCGAATTGGCCTTTCGGATGCAAAACCAAGTACCTGATGTGCTGGACATTTCCGATGAAACCGAAGAGACACAGCGCTTGTATGGACTTGAAGGTGAAATGACCAAAGACTTTGGTCGTCAATGCTTACTGGCTCGTCGTTTTGCAGAACGAGGCGTACGTTTCATTCAGATCACGCACAGTGACAGCTACGTTCAGTGGGACCAACATGCGGATCTCGTGAAAGGCCATACGAAAAATGCGAAAGAAGTCGATCAGCCCATCGCAGCATTATTAATCGACCTGAAACGCAGGGGACTGCTCGAGGACACCTTAGTCATGTGGGGTGGCGAATTTGGCCGGACTCCCGTCATGCAGGGCTCCAATGGTCGTGACCACAACCCTGAAGGCTTTACCATGTGGATGGCTGGTGGAGGAGTGAAAGGCGGTTACCAATATGGTGCCACGGACGAATACGGTTACTACGCTCAGGAAAACAAAATGCATGTAAACGACCTGCATGCGACGCTCTTGCATGCCGTTGGGCTGGACCATACGCAGCTGACCTATCGTTACGCCGGTCGAGATTTTCGTCTGACCGATGTTGGCGGTGACGTGGCCACTGACATATTTGCTTAAAACACATGCCGAGTCCGACCCAATCTGCGACTCTTCTCTCCCCGCTTTCTAATCCAACACCTGTATTCCAAACCCTAATTGAGACAAAGCAACATGCCCGCAACATTCAACCCAAGCCGACTTCAACGATTGGCTGAAACGGCTCAACGTGAAATAGACGAGCAAATAATCGCTGGGTGTGCCGTGGGCGTTGGCAACGAGCATGGACTTCAGTTCTCCAGTTATCAGGGACATGCAAACTTGGAAGAAGGGATCGAGATTAACTCGGATACCCTATTCCGGATCGCCTCGATGACCAAGCCAATCACCAGCGTGGCGATCATGATGCTTTATGAAAGAGGCCTTTTCCTGCTGGACGACGCCGTGGCAAATTACCTTCCTGAATTCACCGACATGCAGGTGTTCAGTGGCCAACGAGACGAGCAAGGTAATGCGTTAACTCGTCCCGCTAAGTCTTCAATCACGATTCGGCATTTGTTGTCACATAGCTCCGGGATTGGTTACAGCTTTTCACATCCAAAACAATCTGACTATTACAAGGCGGCCAATATTCGGGACTGGGGCTATACCGACGAAACCACCATCGCCGACGTTGTTCAAAGAATTGCAGACCAACCACTGGCATTCGACCCTGGAACTCGCTGGCTCTATGGATTAAACACGGATGTTTTGGGACGATTGGTGGAAGTCCTTTCCGGCCAGACGTTTGCCGCATTTCTACAGGCCGAAATCTTCGAGCCGTTGGGAATGAGTAACACGACGTTTTATCCCACGACCGAACAAGCTTCTAGGCTCTCGAGGGTCTACACTCCCGACGTTTCAACGGACCGTTATGAAGACATTAGTTTTTGGGGAGCAAAGCAGGATTTTGATATTCCGGCAGGGGCTGGATTGAGACGCCTCAGCGCCACGGAATTAGAATGCTTGGTCAATGTCGACTTCAATGTGGTCCATACTCCTGAGATCGGTGAACAAGTGTATTACTCCGGAGGAGCCGGACTCCATTCAACCCTGGAAGATTACAGCCGGTTCTGCCAAATGATGGTTGCCGGTGGAAGCCTGGGAGACACCAGTGTGCTGAGCCCTACAAGCATCGAATTGATGCGGACTAATAATATTGGTAACTTGAATATTACACTCGGTGGTAGCCCAAGCGATAAGTTTGGCTTAGGTTTTGGAATTATTCAGGACACAGGCCAACAACCATTTCTGAGTGCCGCTGGAAACTACTATTGGGGTGGTGCCTATAACACCAGATTCTTTTTAGATCCTGGCAATCAGTTATTTGCAATTTCATTGACTCAGCTCTATCCCAATTTTCACTGTGATATCAACAACCGCCTGATGGGATTAACTTACCAAGCCTTAGAGTAATCGCTTACTGCGAGTTGTATTGTGTAGAACACAGGTTTGGCTTGCTGTGGTTGACTGGTGCAGGGTTCAGGATATTCTTACAACTACATCCATGGATTGATGTCCCAGTAGCTCAGGGGATAGAGCAACGGTTTCCTAAACCGTAGGTCGGAGGTTCGAATCCTCTCTGGGACGCTTCTCTGTATATCATGCTGGGTATATCATGCTAGCCGGGCCAATCCGAATACGTTAGCTGCAGACCGAAACGTCAAATAGTTATAAGGCTAGATTGCTAGATGTGGGCTGCTGAGTAAGATCCCGAGCGATCCATGAGCATTTAAAACGACAAGAGGTATACCTACTGGCATACCTCTAACAAAATCATCTGAGCTAACCGACTCAACCCGAGATTGATGTCCCTAGACAGACATCTCAAAACACACATCGGCTACGCCTAGAGTGTCAGTTCAAATCTCAAAGAAAGCGAATCGCAACACTTAGCTTTTAGCTTTAGTGCGGCCTGCAATGACTTTCTTCTCTTCTCGACTAAGTCCGTAGAACATTGTTCCAGCAACAGCCAATTCAATTAACCAAGCCGCTAGTCCTGCTGCAATCGGTTCCATCATGTCACCTATTTTCTATTCTGAAATCTTGCGATCTGTGAATCTAATTCTCACAGTAAAAATCAGTAGGAGTTGTCTTCCACTGCTCTTCCACTGCTCTTCCACTGCTATAGTTCTGACATATTTATCTGACATTACAAGCCAATACTACACCAGAATATAACATTTTAACCCACAGCACTGCACTTAAGGGATGCATAAATACCCTTAACCAGTTTCAAGGCATTGCCTCCAATGGAATAAATAGCTCCTTAACAACATTATTTGTGCTTTTAAGGTAGAAATTAACACCTTAAAGGGACATTCATGGCAGTGTCTTCATTGTTGATTCGTCCCACCCTAAAAAAAACTGTTTTTTTAGAACGTGAGAATACGACCTATTTGGGCAGGTCGTTGCTGTGACTAAACCGAATACAGAGAGGGCTTATTCCGGTGCCTAACAAGAATATTTGGCTGTAGAAATCACAAAGCAAACAAAGCTCACCGCATCACTTACTCTCGTGTGATTTTGCCAACCCTAAGGCATAGGTTGATCAGACGCATCCGCTTCAGCATGGAACTCCTGAATCGGAACAAACCGATACCCGACTCCGCGAACTGTTTGTAACAGCACGGCACGAGGGCCAAGCTTCTGACGGAGGCTCTTGACGTGAACATCAATAGTTCGCTCAGTGGAGCAATTATCCTCACCTCGGCAGGCTTCCAGTAATTCCAGGCGACTGTACGTCCGCTCTGGCTGCTTCATGACAAACCACAAGAGCCTCAGTTCGGTTGGCGTCAGCACCATTTCGCTGCCGTCGAGACTAGCAATGTGGTTTAAGCGATCTACTCTAATACCACAACTCTCGACGATATCATTTTGAGCAACCTCTCCGAGGGGCCGTCGCAAGAGCGCCTTAATACGATGAAGCAACGGATGCAACTTATATGGTTTAATCACATAATCATCCGCTCCCATATTGAACCCAACCACTTCATCGACTTCCTCGCCCTTTGCCGTCAACATGAGGATGCGGATATTTTGAGTCTCAGGATCACTCCGTAAGAGGCTACATAATTGCAACCCGTCAAGCGTTGGCAGCATGATGTCTAGCACGATCAGATCGGGAATAATTTCCTGTGCACGCTGCAGGCCTTCGGCGCCATCAGTGGCTGTAAACACTCGATATCCCTCGCGCACGAGATTGTACTCGAGTACCTCAACCAACGCCTTTTCGTCTTCGATTATTAAAATAGTCTCTTGAGACATAAACCTAGTCCTATGTTATTACTACCTCACACTCAGTAAACACAACACGAATCAGCTCACAACATTCTGTTGATGACGAACGATTTCCCCTTCGAACAGGTAAACCACATCTTCAGCAATGTTGGTTGCATGATCAGCAATACGTTCGATATGCCGTGAGGCCGAAATCAAATGCAGCGCCGATTCCACTTGTTCATGCTGTGATTGCATAACATCCCGCAACTGGGTAATGATCTGTGACTGAAATGAATCTACCTGATGAGCAGTGCCAATCACCTCGCGCGCCAGATGGCTATCCAGTCGCACATAGGCATCAATACTGCGGTTCAACATTTTGACGGCCAGGCGAATCATCTGCGGAAGTGCTTCCGGAATCGCGACGATCGGTCCGTTGATCAGGCCCATCGCACGTTCCGCAATATTCACTCCCAAATCCGCTATCCGCTCTAGCTCATTCGAAATCTTTAAGACCGTCGTAATGCGACGTAAATCACCAGCCACAGGCTGATGCAGCGCCAGAATCTTCAGGCAAGTCTCTTCGATTTGAACGTCCCATTGATCTATTCGGTCATCTTCTTCTGCCAATGCCCTGGCCAGATTAACGTCCGGCCTGGTAAGCAGCTCTACTGCTCGATTCACGAGTTCTTCCACCATAATGCTCATCGTGACCACATCTCGGTGAAGATTGTCCAAGTCTCGTGATAAATGATTTGACACAGCGAATAGCAAACTTTGGTCAAAGGAATTACGAATCAGGCTTCGCTTCAGCATTTCTCAATACACTCTTAATGATATGAGCTATTATTAAGAAACCTGCAAAAGGCAGATTAATTTTCAATGAAGACAAATAAATTGTCCGTTGGCAGCAATTGCAAGAAGCGCGATGAGTGATTCAGATTTAAATAGTGAGAATGAGCGATTAAAGCAGCGGTTAGAGCGTCAAACCACAGCTCGCCGTGCAGCTGAAGAATTGTTGAATTCCAAGGCTTCGGAACTCTATCTACTCAATCAGAATCTACTCACCGCTAAAGAAGCCGCGGAAGCTGCGAGTTTGGCCAAGAGTGAATTTCTGGCCAACATGAATCATGAATTAAGAACTCCACTCAATGCGATCATCGGCTACAGTGACATGTTGATTGAGGACTTCGAAGACGATCCTGCCGTTTGTGATGACCTAAATAAGATCCGCAATGCCGGCAAACGCTTACTCACCATGATCTCTGAGATACTTGATCTGGCAAAACTGGATGCCGGCCGGGTTAAAGTCGACATAAAACCGCTTACATTTTCTGCGCTTGCCAACCAGCTACAGGGACGTGAAAACGATCTTGTTGCCCCTAACAACAACGAATTGATCATCGACGATCAACTTGGTGAAATTGAATTTCAGACTGATCATGACAGTCTGTTACAGATTCTGCTCAATCTATTGGGTAATGCGGGTAAATTCACTGAAAACGGTACCGTTACCATTTCAGCAAGAATCGACAACAACCTATCGCAACCGATCATCATCGAAGTAGCTGACACGGGTATCGGGATCGATCTCCCAGAATCTCGTGACCTGTTCAATCAGTTTGTACAAGCAGACAGCTCCAATACTCGCCAGCATGCCGGCATGGGGCTAGGATTAAAAATTGCCTTTGAGCGAACGTCGCTTATTCAGGGAAGTATCGGCGTGGAAAGTGAATTAGGCAAAGGTGCGGTCTTTCGTGTGTGCCTACCGTTGGTCATGAATGCCGATAAATAAATCCGGCAACTGTCGTCCAAAAGAACCGCTATAACCGATTCAAATACGCTTAGAATCGAAACTCGGCCCCCATAAACCACATTGCCAATTCAAACAACAGCTTGAAAAACCTACTCAGAAGTGCGATTATTAAAGGGTAGGAAATATGCCTTCTATATTATTTTTACTTTCACTGAAATAGGTGTGTAATATGGCTTCGGATGTAACCCGATTCAATATTCAAACAATTGATGGCGTGACCATCGCTAAATTCATCGACAATCGAATTCTTGACGAAGCGACCATTCAGGTTATTGGCGAACAAATGTATCGCCTGGTGGATGACCATGGCCTCCGCAAGGTGGTACTGGATTTCGAATCCGTTGAACACTTGTCTAGTGCAGCACTTGGCAAGTTGATCAACATGAAGAAGAAAATGGATGCTGCAGGCGGCCAATTGGCTATGTGCAGTCTTCGATCTGAATTGTTGAAGATTTTCAAAGTCACCAAACTAACCAAAGTCTTTGACATTCACGCTTCCGTTGAAAAAGCCTTAAAAGGATTTTAAGGCGCCTTACCACTGAGGTTGGTCATCAGGATTGATGACACCCTCTTTCGCTAGTTACAGATTTCCAGAACACTCAACCTCCAGCTTATCTTTTGAGAGTTCGCATCTGTAAAGGCAATTATGTCCGAAACGATGATTTACAATCAGACATTTGCTAGTGACTTGCATGTCTCTGCAGATATCCAGAAAGAGATCCAAGAGCTATGGCAGTCGCATGGCATGAGCGATATGGATCTTCCCGATATGCAGTTGGCATTGGAAGAAGGGTTAGCCAATGCGATCAAGCATGGCAACCAACTGGACACCTCCAAAAAAGTAACCGTCGAATGCTATCTCAATGAAGATGTCGTTCGAATTGTCATTCAGGATGAAGGCGACGGTTTCGATCCAAACGACGTTCCTGATCCAACTCTGCCCGAAAACCTTGATAAACCAAGCGGGCGTGGCGTCATGCTAATGAAAGCATTCATGGACGACGTAATCTACAACGATGTTGGAAACCAGCTTACATTTATTAAACGCTGTACGTTTAACAACTAGCGATCCCATGAATTCCTCGCGGGAATCCGGGAGTGGCTAATTTCTTTCCGAATGCACTCCGACTAATACTTCTTGGACAATTCTCTCAATCTGAGGAATGTGTTCGATGTCTTTTTCTAAAACAGCTTCCACCGCGCCATTGAGTCGAATACGATCTTCGGTAGTCACCGACTTGGCTGTCGAAATCACGATAGGAGGCCAGTGCGAGTGGTTACTTCTAAGATATTCAACAAATTGAAAACCATCCATTTCGGGCATCATTAGGTCCAGGATGATTAAATCAGGAGTTTGCTTCCCATACTCTTCGATCGCCTGCAGGCCATTGCATGCTTCGCGAACCGAACACCCAGCATTTTCCAACGTCTTTCGTAACAAATCACGATCGTCCTCATGATCATCCACGACCATGACATCGGGATTTTCTTTCTTACCTGCATGGCGATTCAGTAATGCCACTAAGCTTTCTCGATTAGCTGGCTTGGTCAAATACCCCTTTACGCCCATCGCATACCCACGTTGACGATCATCAACCATCGTCAGCATAACCACGGGGATACCACTCAATTCGTTACTTTGATTCAAGGCAGCTAGGACATCCCAACCATCCAATTCGGGCATCATCACATCAAGTAAGATGACTGCCGGTCTCAGAGATTCGGCCTTTTTCAATCCGTCAGCACCGTTGTAAGCAGACTCAACCGTAAATCCTTCTTTCGACAGGCAACGCCCCAATAATTCGTGTACGGTTTCGTTATCATCAATCACCAACACCACATTTTTCTTATCGTCTTGCTCACCTTCACCGACCGGAATCTGTTGAACAGGAGATGAATTAGGAAGGCGAAACAAGAAAGAGGTTCCCACATCTGGCGTACTCTCTACCTTGATCTCTCCTCCCATTAACTTGGCGAACTCCCAACACAACGCCAGGCCTAAACCTGTCCCACCGTATCTTCGTGTCGTCGAACTATCGGCCTGGGTAAACTTCTCAAACAACCGAGTTAGCTGTTCATCCGTCATTCCAATCCCAGTATCACTAACAGAAAAGGTGATCCACCTATTTTCGTTCGCCTGTTCCGCGTCGATGGCCAGAGTAATCGTACCACTGGAGGTGAACTTGGCGGAATTGCTGATGAAGTTAAACAGAATCTGGCGAATCTTGGTTAGGTCCGCATGGACACTACCAATCCCCGCTCCGATTTTGACTTCGAATACATTGGAGTTTTTCGCGACTAAGGTTTCAACAATTGCTTGCACTTCAGCGACGAGGCTACTAATTGAAAAGCCCTCTTCATAGACTTCCATTTTCCCAGCTTCGATTTTTGATAAATCAAGAATGTCACTGATCAAGGCAAGTAGATGTCTCCCGGCACCTTCGATCTTCCGGAGATCCTCAACAAACATCTGTTCGCCTGCATCTTCAGCATCTTCTAGCATCATTTCGCTATAGCCGATGATCGCATTAAGCGGCGTTCGTAATTCATGGCTCATATTCGCCAAGAATTCGCTCTTCATTCGACTGGCCTGTTCAGCAATTTCTTTCAATTCGAACAGCTCACCAGTCTTTTCTCGCAACAAATCTTCCGCTGCTCGTCGAGCTCGATGCTCACGATCGAGACGACGTTCCAATCGTTGAATTTCTTTTTCGAATTCTTCTTTCATAGTATCCGTTAGAATCCCGCCAGGGCCTGGACGCACTAATTCGTGTTTATTCCAGTCACTTCAAAACGCTATAATCTATAAGTAAGTTAAACAAACATTCTAAAACACAATTAGTCGGAATTAATAGCATGCAGGGGATCATTTTCAATCTACTCGAAGAAATCGTCACGCGCGATCTTGGCGCTAACACCTGGGATGATTTACTCGACGGAGCACAACTTGACGGTGCCTACACCGCGTTTGTGAATTATCCTGATGAAGAATTGCTAAAGCTAGTTTCCGTTGCCTCAGCAGCATTAGATAAACCTGAAACCGATATTATCAAATGGTTCGGACAGCAAGCAATTGCTCTATTAGCAGAACGCTACACAGGGTTCTTCACCAGTTGTGAAAATGCCCGAGCCTTCCTACTAACACTCAATGACATCATCCACCCGGAAGTTAGAAAGCTCTATCCCGACGCAGACGTACCAGACTTTGACTACGATGCTTCTCATGCAGATCACTTAATCCTGCGTTACACATCAAGCCGGCAGATCTGTGCCTTGGCTGAGGGACTGATTCTTGGTGCGGGTGATTACTACAACGAACCGATCTCGATCGAGCACACAGCATGTGTGCATCAAGGTGCAGAGACGTGCGAATTCAA